>JAHBTM010000113.1 GCA_019638635.1 Ferruginibacter sp.
CTGGTTAATGAAGACAACATTGAACTGATAAATTTTAAAGTTGAATCAGAGGGTAAAAATTATTGGTGGAGAGATGTAACACCGGATGATTGTTCAATTTTCAGTCATAGTGTGTTGATTAAAGCCTGCGATATTGCTGGCAGCCTTGATTTAAGAAACATTAAAGTAAGCGGTGATATTGATATCACTGACACTAAGGTAAACTTAGACATTGAAATTGGAGCTGATTACGAAAGATCTGACACTTCAGGAAAAATTTCAGGGCAGTTACCGCTTGAAACCAGATGTCATGAATTACGCATGCTGGGCGTATTGGCCAATGGACATATTGATTTTACAGGGCTTAAAGCATCAAAGATTGATGCTTCCGGAAGCATCATATACAGACAATGGATATTTATCAGTAAGGAGCATGAAGCGTTAAGGGCAGTAATTACAGAAGAGTTGAACTTAACAGATACAGAAGGTGAAGAGATTATTCTTTCAGGAACAAATATGACAAAACCTAAACAGTTGGCCATTCTTGAGCGGGCAAAATTTAATAAACTAATTATCTATAATCCCCTGCCCTGTTTTAATCTCAGTGGTGCTGTTATTGGCAAATGGGAATTCAAAGGTCCTTTCAGTAGGAACAGTATTGAAAATTATATTGATATACTGGATAGAGTAAATCCATTTGATAAATCAGTTTATTTAAATGTTGAAAGAATGCTAAACAATGAAGGCGACTCGAACGGTGCAGAAAAAATACATCGAGCAATGCACAGAAAAGAAAGAAAGGAAATTAAATGTATTCCAAAGAATTATTACAGGTGGTTTAAGAAACTTGTTGGGGAGCTTTATGGATATGGTACAAAGTTGGAGTTACTGCTTGTGTATTGGTTTTTATTAGTCGTTCTATCAACATGCGTTATTTATAATAATCCCAATCAATTTGAAACAAATACAAGCAAAGCCGAAAATCACAGCATAAAAGAAACTGCATTGCAGGAAGTGAATTTCAGCACATCTACCGCCGGGTATATTGCTTTAATGCGTTGCACTCCGGTTGTAAATCTGAGTGAAAACGACAAGTATGTACTAAAAGAAAATTCACGGTTAAGTTTATATTTCTATCTAATGACTGTATTCAGTTATGTGTTATTGGTTGGAGCTTTTATTGGAGTTTCTAAAAAGATATCACACAACAAGTAGTGTCCAATCAATTGAAACGAGTTGTGCTTATGGAAATTCTACGCTATACGTTTTAAATGAAAATGTTGAATCTGAGGATAATCAGGAAGTGAGGGCGATTTTCTATTAAAATAGAGCATCTGAAAAAAAACCAATCTTCCCTAGGGATGGCTATACCCTCAAGCCCGTTTTAAAGTTATGAAAAAATGCGGGTATGAACAATGCCCCGGATGGGGGTTATGTGGGGGATAGAAAATATAAAGGGATAAAAACCGGGTATTAGTGTAAGCAATTGTTACATTTTCAAAATATTCTTCCCTAGGGACAGCTATACCCTCAAGCCCATCTTAAAGTTATGAAAAAATGCGGGTATGAACAATGCCCCGGATGGGGAAAATTACGGGCATGAGTTGGTTAATTGACTAATGTGTTTATCTTCCCATTAGAGCCATGTAGTCATAGAATTTGCTGAACTGATTTTGAACAATGCCGTCCAGCGTAGTGCTTTCTGCGATTCTGCATCAGTTTTTTTCTTAGGTAATTAACGGAAATAAACTTTTCAAGGGCACTAGTACACGCTGTAAAGTCATGGGGTGAGAACTGTTTACTGGGAGTAAGGCATACTTAAGTACAAAGAATAAACAGAAAATCAATTTCCTCTATCCAAAACCAATGTTTTGTACAGGTTGGAAGAACGCATGATTTCTTGCATCCGTGGCACTGTAAAGGGATGATGCTCGCCCCAAGTATGTAGGACAATTTCGAAATCAACCAGGTGTACCGGTATCCCGATGAATTTCGTGTAGGCTTTAGCGCGCGTAAGCCAGGGGTCTGGTTTGCAAGTATTCTCATTCATCGCCGGTAACAGGGAAACTTGAAGGTTTTTTACAGCCTCCTGCAGCTGGGTCCTGAGTTTTTCCTGATTGTAACCTGCCTGCTGCAACCATCTGATGTACTGTACTACATAAGATTGATATTCTCCACTATCGAGTAGGAGTTCATGTTCATTGCCAAACATATAAGGAGTAAGAAAATGGATGGCAGAATCTGTTAGATGTAAATGGTAATATGCAGTTGATTTTTTAAACACCACCTGCATCATATCTTCATATCGTCCGTACCGCATCCTCCGTCTGCACGGATGAACACTTCCATACGTTTGGCCCAATCTATCACCGCTCTATACTCCCGCTTTTTGGCGTACACATTTATTAAACCTTCCGCAGCCCAACGCCGGATGCTATAGTAATTGAAATTTTCAACGGAATCATGGTAATGTACACAAGCATCCCAATACTGTATCGCTTCTTCATAACTGCTTAATTCGTAGGCGCTACTGCCCTGTTTAAAAAGCAAATACATTTTGAAATTCTCTGGGGCAATGCTATTAGCTTGTTTATAATAATACAGGGCTGAATCAAACTGATTGACATTAAAATGCCTGCGTGCGAGCTCATGCAACCCATCAAAACTTTGAGCGCGCACGTTCAGGTTTACCGCAAACTGAAAACCCATTAGTACAAAAAGTATGACATAAAATCTACGGATCATTAAAAATCAAAACGAAATTTTAATAATGCTCATTGAAGCTACAGTATTTTATTTATG
The DNA here is from genome assembly GCA_019638635.1 of Ferruginibacter sp. GTDB lineage: Bacteria > Bacteroidota > Bacteroidia > Chitinophagales > Chitinophagaceae > Ferruginibacter. Next base: position 2,782 of record JAHBTM010000113.1, read on the forward strand.
TTGGGTAAAAAATATATTTCTCCCTAGGGACGGCTATACCCTCAAGCCCATTTCAAATTTCGGAAAAAATGTGGATGTGCACAATTCCCCGGATGGGGGTTTTATGGGGGATGCGCTCTAAACAATTAGGATAAGAAACATACCTCCATTGCTTTATCTCAAATTGTATTGACTCCAATAAAGTCGCATGATGATAACATCCATATGGAAACGAGACATACTCAACCCCGAAGGGTGGCATAAAACCAAAAAATAAAAATGTAGTTAAACTAACGGAAAAGATTACATGATGTGTTAATGTACAATTACACTTTTTTCTCCCCAGGGACGGCTATACCCTCAAGCCCATTTCAAATTTTGGAAAAAATGTGGATGTGCACAATTCCCCGGATGGGGGTTTTATGGGGATGTACTCTAAACAATTAGGATAAGAAACATACCTCCATTGCTTTATCTCAAATTGTATTGACTCCAATAAAGTCGCATGATGATAACCTGCCAAAATGTTTGCTAACAATATCGTTTCAGTGAAACGACCCTGATGGGGGGCAAGATGATAACATCCATGTGGAAACGAGACATACTCAACCCCGAAGGGTGGCACAAAACCAAAAAATAAAAATGTAGTTAAACTAACGGAAAA
>JAHBTM010000114.1 GCA_019638635.1 Ferruginibacter sp.
GCGTTTTCAATGGTGAGTGCTTCATCTACCGTTTGCGCACGCATGATGGAAATAACCGGTCCGAATATTTCTTCTTTTGCAACGCTCATATCCGGCCGAACGAAATCTATAACAGTAGGCCCTACATACGTACCATTTTCTTTTCCTTTCACTATTGCGTTTCTTCCATCTACCAAAACTGTAGCACCTTCTTTTTCCGCTTCGCTGATATATTTTTCAATGCGGTCTTTACTTTCTTTATTAATGACAGCACCCAGGTTTTCACCGGGAACAATCTTGCGGGCTTCGGCACAAATTTTTTCGATAATGGCATCTACCTTACCTACAGCAACCATGGCGCTGGCAGCCATACACCGTTGGCCGGCACATCCGCTCATGCTAGCCGCAACATTTTGTGCGGTCATATCCGGAATGGCATCCGGCAGCACCATAAGGTGGTTTTTAGCCCCGCCGAGGGCAAGGCATCGTTTAAAATTAGAAGTAGCGCGTTGATACACCAGTTTGGCAATTTTGGTAGATCCTACAAAAGACACCGCTTCAATTGCAGGATGGTCACAAATGGCTTCAACAATTTCAGCATCGCCGTGAACGATGTTGAGCACGCCATCCGGCAGTCCCGCTTCTTTGAGTAACTGCGCCAACCTCATGGAACTCAGCGGAACTTTTTCTGAAGGTTTCATGATCATGCAATTGCCTAGGGCGATGGCGTTCGGGATGGTCCAGTTGGGCACCATACTGGGAAAATTGAATGGTACGATGGAAGCCACCACACCCAACGGAACATGCTCTGTACGGCATTCTACTCCACGGCTCACTTCCAGAATTTCACCGGTAACCAATTGAGGCAGGGAGCAGGCGAATTCCGTCAGTTCAATCGACTTTTCAATTTCTGCAACCGATTCACTGTATGTTTTTCCGTTTTCTTCCGAGCATAACTCAGCCAGTTCTTTCAGGTTTTTCTCCAATAAAGTTTTGTACCGGAAAAACACCTGTACACGTTCTTTGATAGGTGTTTTGCTCCAGGCAGGAAAAGCGGCTTTGGCGGCCAGCACGGCATCGTTTAAATCTTTGGAAGTGGATAAGGTAACAACAGATAAAAGATTCCCATCCAGCGGAGAAATAACGTCTAAAGTGCGTTGGCTTGCCGAGGGCGTATACGCCCCGTTGATAAAGTTATGAGTGGCTTTGTATTTCATAATGACTATAAAAATTGCAGAATTTAATATTGAAAACTAAAAATAATGTATTCATACTAAATATTTATATACATTTTATATTATTATGCAGAAAATTTGACTTTATCATTCTATGAATCAGTCGCACCACACGCTGGATGAGTTGGACTTCGCCATCTTATCCTGTTTACAGCACGACGGCCGGATGTCGTTTACGGTCATTGCCGAGAAATTAAAAGTATCCATAGGTACGGTTCGCACGCGTTTCAACAAAATGATAGATGACGGAACTGTGAACATCATTGGACGGGTGAATCCGGAAAAAGTGGGGTTCAGATCCTATGCACACATTGCGGTGTATGTGCGGCCGGCTACCTTAAAAGAAAAAGTGGCTCAGAAGATTGCACGGTTTAAGGAAGTAAGTTTTTTAGCCATGACTTCAGGAGACTATGATTTGGAAGTAGATGTAATGTGCCGCGATAATGAACACCTGGTGCAGTTTGTGAACGATCTCTCCAAGATTGAAGGAGTATATCAAACCAAAACCACTATTTATTTCAAGGTGTATAAATATGCACAGCCTGATTTGAATTTATTGAAATGATACAATCCACTTATAAAACATCTGTCGTTTTTTGTTTGTTTTATTTGAACAGTATGATTTGATTTATTGTAATCAAAAAGTCTTCATTATTTAAATAAAAATGATCTCATGTTTATGGGATAGTTTTCAGTCTGTACACTTCCATTTCTGTTTGATTTTTTAATGACAGAATCCAAGGTGCATCACCATATTAATGGTTAATGGGTTTAAAACAGCCCCAAAAATGGAATTTAAAGCGGACCGGAGGAGACTCCCTGTATGTTTGATTGATCAATCAAACATAGAACCCGCAAGCGTCAAAATATATCATCAATTTACACAAATAAAAAAGCCCCAAAAATTTGGAGCTTGATGCGGACCGGACGGCCCCGATATTCATCGGGGGAACCCGTCCCAACCTATGGTTGGGATGACAGGGCGGTCATCGGAAAGTGTTGACAATATTATTATTCGAAAGAATGAGCGCTTCAATTTGTGCTCGATTATATTTTTTAATGGTACGTTCACGGATGATAGCTTCTTTTTTAGAAAGGAGTTGTTCAACATACACTAAAGTCCAGGGTGTTTTGTTTGCCGTGTATTTAGATTCCTTCTGGTTATGTTGTATCAGTCTGGCAGCAGGGTTAATTGAGAATCCTTTATAAAAAGAATTATCAAATTGACTTTGTATGATGTAAACAAAAAAGGGCATAAAAAAACCCGATAGAGATATCGGGTGTTAAAGCGGACCGGACGGGACTCGAACCCGCGACCTCCGCCGTGACAGGGCGGCATTCTAACCAACTGAACTACCGATCCAATAAAGTAAAAACTTCCCTAAACCTTCGTTTTCGGGACGGCAAAGATAAGGATATTTATTTTTCACAAACAAAAGTTTTCTAAAAATAAAGGATAGTCTACTTTTACAGCCGGTATATTCAATAAAGATTAAAAGCAAGTTATATGCCCCAACTCCAAAACAGGCAATTCCTCGATTTTGAAAAACCCATCAAGGAATTGTATGATCAGATAGAACAGTTGAAGCAAACACAGGAGAAATCTAAAACCGATTTAACGTCAGCCATTGAAGCGCTTGAAAATAAAATCCTTTCCTCCAAACGCGAGCTCACCGAAAATATGACGCCCTGGCACAGGGTGCAATTGAGCAGGCATCCCGACAGGCCTTATACCTTAAAGTACATTGAAAAAATGTGTACGAATTTTTTAGAACTGCATGGAGACCGTAATGTGAAAGATGATAAAGCCATGGTGGGAGGGTTTGCTCAGTTGAATGGTAAAACTGTAATGATAATTGGTCAGCAAAAAGGGAACAACACCAAAACACGCCAAATGCGGAACTTTGGTATGGCTAACCCTGAAGGATACCGAAAAGCCCTCCGCCTGATGAAGTTGGCAGAGAAATTCAACAAACCGGTGATCACTTTGATTGACACACCCGGTGCGTACCCCGGCCTGGAAGCAGAAGAACGCGGGCAGGGAGAAGCTATTGCAAGAAACATTTTTGAGATGATTGGCCTGAAAGTGCCTGTGATATGCGTGATCATCGGCGAAGGAGCCAGTGGTGGTGCACTCGGAATTGGCGTGGGAGATAAGGTGGTGAT
>JAHBTM010000115.1 GCA_019638635.1 Ferruginibacter sp.
GGCGATAACGTTACCATCAAAGGTGGTGATCACCTGCCGGATGCCGACCATTCATTGTTTTCCGTAAAGGATGGCATTGTGGTGATTAAAAAAGGAGTGATTATTCCGAATGGATTTGAGTTGTCATAACATAACACTCCATTTCAACTGATCCACCCAATTGGTACCGGATGGGTCATCGGAATCCACCCATTCTTTTGTTCGGTCTACAATTAACTTTCCGGTCTCTGTTAAAGAATATTTTTTCTTGCCTGAAAGTGGGGTTACAACATTTTCGTTTACCGATGTTACATTTACTTTAGTGGCCATCCAAGATGCATATAATCTGGGAATTGTTACCCCCAACACCATCCCGGGTAAGCCATTGATGCTGCAAGGTCCGCCGGAAATCATCAGTTCATCCGTGTAAAATGCAAACACATATACGCTGTCCATCATAACGCCCACCGCTTTGCGGCAATTAAATCCGGCAATCACCCGGCTTTCGTTGGTGTATTTCCATTCAATATTGGTCAGGCTATCTTCAATATCGAATACGGTACCAAATACATCTTTTTTCATTTGCATGGTTCCGGTGTTGTGATCAACATACCATTTGCTGGCTTCGTCACTCCCTTTCAGAAAGGGTGGTAATTTACTGTTGGGTTCCCAATGGCTAAACTGATAAATACTTTTATTACCGGTAAACGTAAAAGTATAGTAAGAGGTTTTAAACTGAGGCAGCATATCTTTCATACGCTCAGCCCAGGAGCTGTTGCCCATAGATTTTTTTACATTCGTCTTTACCTCAAATTCAACAGTAGCTTTATCGAAAAATTGTTGTGCAAATGTATTTTTCGAAATACAGAGATTGATTAATAAAGAGAGTATGAATAGTCGTTTCATTTAATTATTTGTTTTTAAAGTTCCAGGCAAAGCCAACCATAAAGTATCTGCGCAGGCGGTCATTTCTTGTTTCACTTAAAGTATTACTGTACGCATTTCTGGAGATACCAATGTTTTGATTCAGGATATCCCGCACAAGTACATACGCTGTAAATGCATCCTTCGCAAAGGTGCGTTGTATGCGTGCATTCCAGATATTAATGTTTAAACTTTCAGAGAATTGATCTGTTTTTTGTCTCCAATCGTAATTGTATTCAGTTTGCAACGACCATACTTTTTTATAGTATATGGTACCACTCACAGAGAGGTTATTATCCATGAATTCTATCGGTTCAGTATTGAATGTAGTCGTGTTTCTGTTGTAACTGAAGTTCGTTCCAACAGAGAGTTCATACTTTTTATCCTTATCTTTTTGCAAATACACACCTAGGCCGGCACGCAGGTTTTGGGCATAGGTTTTACGTTCGTTGATCACTTCAACAAACCGGCTATAATTGGCATTCGGCTGAAAGTTAATGTTGATGTTGGGTTTCCTCCATTTAAAGCCCATACCCGTCCATACGTTGAGGTTGATATTCCCATCAGTATTAATTGGTCGGATAACTGTTTTTCCGGAATCAAGGTCTATGGTCCTGCTGTTGGTAATAGAATTATCTTCCACACGCAGGTTAACTGATTGGTACATCCAACGTTCTTTTAAGAAGTTATAAGAATTATGTGTCACTCCCAAAGAATGTGAAAAAGAGGTTTTTAAATCGGGGTTGCCAATGTATTGATTGAAGTAATCGTTGTTATTATTAAGTGGTTGTAATTGAGTCACGGAGGGTTGTCTTGTAGCACCGTTATAATTCAACCGAAGCTGTGCATTGGTCTTATACTTATAGGAGAAGTTGGCCGAAGGGAAGAAATTGGTGAAATTTCTATCATAATCCGCATTTAGTGAATTGTTGGTAAGATTAAAATCAACCAATGCTACACCGGCTCCAAAATTGTACGTAATTTTTTTTGCATTGTAGCTTAACCGCACTCCCGGACGGTGTTCCACAATGAGTTGTTCAAAATCGTTTGTCAATGAATCCAGTGGCACATCATACTTTCCGGTTACCTGTGAAAAACGGTAGGTCACCTGATCGTTTCTTCCGGATATTACAGACGTTTCATGCTCTAATTGAATAGAATACTTCTTAGAGATGGGTTCAGTATACACCGCCTTACCTGAAAAACGCGTGTTGTTTACATTGCTGAACCGTTGTTGATTCTGTTCAATAGCCGCAACCGGATTTCCATTGAAATAAGGGGTGTTATTGGAAATGAGCGTACTGTTCGATTCTGATTGTATGCTGGAAAAATCTCCCGTGAAAGTCAATGTACGCCGGGGCTTTTTGAACTTATGTTTAAAAATGGCTGTTGCGCCATACGCTTGTTTATCACTTTCTGTTTGTAAAGACCGGCTGGTTTCATTTTTCAAAACACCGGTATTGCTAGTGTTGATGCCTTCTCTGAAATCTGCACTTTCGGTATGATAGAAATTAGCGCGTAACATCACCCGAAGGGTAGAGTTCGAATCAATTTTCAAATCGTACGTTGCGTTATTTTTGAAATTATGGCGTTTCACATCCTGTCGTGCATTTGAATTTTCAATTAAAATGGAATCGCCAATAGACGTTTGGTTAAAGGTTTGTATGGTGTTTTCATAATCCTGATAATTATAACGCGGTGAGAAATTCAAGGTGTGCTTGTCTTTCCACTTATTGGCATATTGAACACCCGCATTGATGTTTGTAATAAATCCATTGCGCGTATTTACATAAGGCTCGCCATCAGAACCACCAGTAGTTTGCATTACTATAAAAGCCCCGGACTCTTCATCCACTGAAGTCATCATGTTTTCATTTCCACCACCGAATTTTTCATTATCCTGCCAGCTCAGTCCGTCTTGTCCGGTATTTCCGTTCAAAACGAATGCAGATATTTTTCTTTTCCCTTTGAAGGAACTCAACATGAGGTTATTATTGAAACGGTTGGGGATGTCTTTTTGAGGGGCTCCCGAAACATCTATCTTACCGAAATATCCTTTTTTCTTATCCTCTTTTAATTTAAGGTTGATGGTTTTTTGTGTATTACCGTCATCTATGCCGGTAAACTCTGCTTGTTCACTTTTTTTATCGAACACCTGTACTTCCTTAACCGCATCAGCCCGAAGGTTTTTTACAGCCATTCCGGGATCGTCACCAAAAAATTCTTCACCATCAACCAGTACACGCTCAACGGTTTGCCCCATCGCTTTAATTTGTCCGTTTTTATCAACCTGTATACCCGGTAATTTTTTTAGCAATTCTTCTACATTGGCGTTAGGGCCTACTGCAAAGCTATCCGCTGTATAAATGGTAGTGTCTCCTTTAA
>JAHBTM010000116.1 GCA_019638635.1 Ferruginibacter sp.
AGCAAACAATGGGTGCGTAACCATGAAAATGTAATTGCCCGGGGTTGCTTTTTTCAGTTGAAAAGAACCATCGGCACGCGTACGGGTAAAATCAATAAACGTGGAATCTTTTGCATCCAGTAAAACGACAACCGCATTTTTTATGGACGTTTGTTCAGTAGTATCCCGTACTTTTCCGGAGATTGTATGGGTTTGAGAAACGGCAACCTGTAATTTAGAAAAGACAAGCAGCAGCAGAAAAATTTTTTTCAGCATAGTTGGTTAGGTGGTAGGATGCGAAAATCTTTTAATTAAATCTGTCCGTGAAATTAGACTCATATAATTATTCGTTAAATTGAATTGTGTTAAACAGTAAATATTTGTGTTGAATGGCGTATGAAGATGACCATTTTATAGATACCACCGGTTTGGTTTGGAATTACTCCCGCTTCAGTGCTGCGGAGGTAGAAGCATTTCGAAAAGGTACAATGTACCGTGCGTATGACCTATTTGGCGCACATCCCTGTACCGTGCTGGATACCGCCGGTTATTATTTTGCTGTGTGGGCACCCAATGCTACATCGGTTTCCGTGATTGGCGAATTCAATGGATGGAAAGGTGGAGTACATCACTTACTGGTACGGCTAGACGAATCCGGTATTTGGGAAGGATTTATTCCCAGGGTTCATCAGGGCTTGATGTATAAGTATTATATTGAATCACCGGCCGGTGTTTTTGAAAAGGCTGACCCCTTTGCACGTTATGCTGAACTGCGTCCGGGAAAAGCATCCGTATTGTATGATAGCAGGTTTGATTGGCAAGATACGGAATGGATGCAACAACGCGGTGAACGGTGTGCACTCAATACACCCTGGTCGGTGTACGAGGTGCACTTGGGTAGTTGGATGCGCCCCGAAAAAGACAATCCCAATTTGTACAATACGTATCTGGAAACGGCGGAACGACTGATACCATACTGTAAAGGAATGGGGTTTACCCATGTGGAGTTTATGCCGGTGATGGAACATCCGTACGATGGAAGCTGGGGATATCAATGCACGGGATATTTTGCTCCTACCTCACGGTTTGGAGTACCCGATGATTTTAAAGGGCTGGTGAATGCCCTGCATCAACATGGAATTGGTGTCATTCTCGATTGGGTGCCCTCTCATTTTCCGGGTGATGCACACGGACTACACCTCTTTGATGGATACCATACGTATGAATATGCCGATGGGCGAATGGGATACCATCCCGATTGGCAAAGTTATATTTTCAATTATACGCGTGGTGAAGTGCAATCATTCCTGATGAGCAGTGCCTATTTCTGGATTCAGGAGTTTCATGCCGACGGCCTACGTGTTGATGCCGTGAATTCAATCATCCGGCTCGATTTTTCAAGAGCGGAAGGCACCTGGGAACCCAATATACATGGTGGAAACGAAAACCTGGAAGCCAGTGCCCTGCTGAAAAAAATCAACAAATGCATACACCATGATTTTCCGGATGTACAAATGATTGCCGAAGAAGCCAGCGACTGGCCGGGCATCACACATCCCGCAGGAAAAAAAGGTTTTGGTTTTGGTATGAAGTGGATGATGGGCTGGATGCATGATACCTTCCGTTATTTTAAAACTCCTCCCAATGAACGGCCGGCGATACAGGATACACTCACTTTTTCTATGATGTATTACTACGACGAAAAGTTTATGCTGGCACTCAGCCACGATGAGGTGGTGCATGGTAAAAGTCCGATGATATACAAAATGCCGGGAAATGAATATGAACAATTTGCGAACCTTCGGTTGTTGTATGCATACATGTTTCTACATCCCGGGGCCAAATTGTTATTCATGGGTAACGAGTGGGGACAAACGAACGAGTGGAACCATCAAACAGAATTGCAATGGGAGTTGTTGCAATATGATGCACATAACCTGTTGCAGGAATTTGTAAGGGATTTGAATATGCTTTACCGCGAATATCCGGCCTTGCACGAATTTCAGTTTCAAAAGAAGGGGTTTGAATGGGTTTCTCTGGAGGAAAGAGGAGAGGGGATACTGGTATTTAAACGCCTTGGAATCCGGCGCGAACAGGATATTCTGGTGTGTATGAATGTATGCAACCGGCATTATTACGGGAAAACCTATACGGTAAAGGGCAAAAGCCAGTGGAGAGAAATATTGAACTCAAATCGTCAAAAGTATTGGGGATCAGGCGATTGTGCAAACGAAAATATTGAAGTTCAGACGTTGGATAAAAAAAAGAGGCTCTATGAAATAAAACTGGATATTCCGGCGTTAAGTATGGTAGTACTTCACTAGAAGTGCGTGCTTATCCATTACAACAAGCCATGAAAAACACTACACTCATCCTGCTCATCGGTTGCGCAATCCCGCTGAAGGGGCTGTCTAACAACAGCGATAGTGCTTCCTTCTATTTTCAAAAAGGTATAGCAGAAAAAGAGGCTAAACGTTTTTTGCCGGCATCGCGTGCATTCGATAAAGCGGTAACCTTCGATCCGAATATGGTATCGGCCTATCTTGAAAATGCGCAGGTGAGCATGGAAATGCGTCGTATCCATCAGGCGATGGAGTTGTTTAAAAAAGTACATCAACTGGATCCACAAAATACAATGGCTATCTCGGCTCTGATGGAGTTGAATTATAACTACCGTAATTACCGTGAAGCCATACGATTTGCTGAATTGTGTAAAGGGTGTGAGAAGGCAGACAAAATTATTGGTATGAGCCTGTACCAGTTGGAGGAGTATCCTGCTGCAGAAAAAAAATTACAGGAAGCATCCCGTAAGTATGAACAAGATGCAGAAATTTTCTATACATTAGGAAAAAATTATCTCGATATGGAAGAATATGCCAAAGCCATTCCATACTACGAGAAGGCAGTCATCATCGACCCCACCAAAGGTCGTTGGATGTATGAGTTGGGATTAATTTGTTACAATCAAAGTAAATATCAGGAAGCCGTTGCTGCATTTGATAAAGCGGCCGTGGCCGGATATACACAGAGCAATGATTTTAAGGAAAATCTTGGGTTTGCGGCAATCTATGCAGGGTACGATGAGCGAGGCGAAGCGTTGTTGCTGGAGCTGCAAAGCAAGAAACCGGGAAATACCGAAATCACACGCAGCCTTGCGGAAATTTATTATC
>JAHBTM010000117.1 GCA_019638635.1 Ferruginibacter sp.
ACGATTGTACGCTGTCATCAATACACTTACCAAAGGAAGAGTACTCTGTTCAATCATAAAGAATGAGCCAATTTAAGGCTATTATACAATGTATTTCTATCCGTTGTGTTTATTGGATACCTGTATTTATTTTCGTAACTTAACCTTTCACCCACCCATTTAGAATAGAAAACTTTATTATATAAACTAAGAATAATTGGGAATCGCTTTTGTAACCCATTCGCATAATAAAGGTATTTCCAAACTGTTGTAAATGAACGCACATGCGTAGTTGATTGTATAATTCTATTCAGCATTTGCTCTGGTAAACACTTTTTTTTCACAATCATATGAAGGCATTCCTTAGCAATATTAACACACAGTAATTCAGACAATTTTGAATCATTCAAGAAATGTGGCTCCCTTGTCCATTGAAGCAACTTGTTCATTCTGTTTTCAAATTTGACGACGCTAAAATGATCCTGACTTATTCTACCCTTTTCATCACCCCTCCTCACAAATGCATCAGGTAATTCGTCAATTTTTTTATAAACAGGATTTTTTAAAAGTGCTGAAACATGGAAATCCCAATCTTGTCCTGACATCAAATTCTCGTCAAATTGTAAATTGTTTTGCACGAGAAATGAACGGCGCCAGATTGGGCCTGTAGTGTGCCAAACAGCTTCCCCGCGTGCAAATCGAACCAAATCATTTTCCTTTGTAAAAACATTCCACCATGCATTAGCATCTAACATTTGACATTGAAAAAAAGCAGTACTGTAAACCATAAAGTCGAACTGGGGAAATGCTTCAAATTTTTGTATTCTATTTTGAATTGCAAATGGTGCCAATAAATCATCGGAGTCCAGAAAGATTAAAAATTCGCCCCGGGCATTTTCCATGGCAATATTTCTACATGCACAAGCTCCACGGGGCTCACGGTTTCTCTGCATGAATCTTATACGGCTATCCTGCATTTCAAGTAAACGACCCACAGAAGTAGTATCATCTGTACTACCATCGTCAACAATAATCCATTCCCATTCAGGATATTTCTGAGCAAGAACAGAGGCGGCAGTATCCTTCAGCAGATTTGCTCTATTATATACCGGAGTAATGATTGATACTAGAAAATTGTTCAATTTCAATTCAAAATTTTTGATAGCAGTTCCCGACGTTTATCTTCTGAAAACAAGTTGTACAGGCGTTCTGAGTTTTCCCGTTGTTCACGAACAGATAGCCTTTGTATTAATTCATCAAACGTTATGTTTTCGATTGATTCAGTCGGAAATATTTTAATACCCTTTGAAACCAATAATGAATAAATAGTTGAGTTCAGACTCAGGAAAACCTTTTTACCCATATAAACCATACAAAAAATGTTTGCACCGGCCTGAGATCGATGGTGATTCATTATGACCACATCTATATTGTTCAGTAATTCTAAGTACTGGTTCAATGGAATAAAATCCATCAACGGTTTAAATTGAATCCCAAACAATTCTTTCCCTTTAGAAGCAATATAATCAGCATACCAGGTTTGTCCATAGCTCAAGGGGGCATAAAGTTCCCACTTTTCATCTTTAAATATTTTAAGACAATTCAATACTTCAAGATGATTATTAGTGGGTGTCGCTGAGTTTCCCAACCATATCACATTCCTTCCAGTTTTCTGTTCATTAAATAATGGTTGAATATGCCTAAGTCCGAGGTCATAGAAAAAATCAAGGTGTTGCACCTCTTCACCATATGCTTTAGAAATACGTAATGTATCTTCCAAATTCCAGTGACACAAATAATTTAGTCTCTTTAAAAATTGTTTACGAGCTAAAAACATCTTTTTGTACAGCTTTCTGCGTCCATAATTATTCGTTAACAGGTCGATTACAGGTTTAATCCAATTTAGAGGCCATGGTTTATCATATTTTAGTGACGCCTCTCGCTGCTTGATTAATTTTTTTGTTGCCTTTCCATAATTAAAATGAAAAAACTCCTCAGTTTGTTCCAGAAAATCTCCACCCCATAAAAAAAGATATAGTTGGGTTTGTTGGGGTAAAGTCTGAATATAAGGTAATAACGGATCTGAAAACCAGTGAACGAACACTCTATCAGATGAACTTATTTTAGAAAAAACATCACATAGCGTCCTGCTTCCTAATTTGGCAGAAATACCAGGAAATGTTTTTACATATTTACCTGGAAAGGAAAATGTGTAAACATATATATTTTGCCCAGGTGCAACTTGCTCTGCTATCTCGATAAAAGATTCAATGAATTTATCATCAACCATTATATGATAGTTCATTCTGTTGTGGGGGTTATTTTTTGAATAGCAAAACTGGGTGATTCAGCATAATTTATAGTAATGTATTTTAGTTGCCAATTATATTGAACACAAAATTCGTGTACAGACTCAATAACACCATATCGTACATTTCCGGGCCAATTGCCCATAATATAATCATGTCCGGCTATTATTCCGTTCATTTTCATTTTACGAAGAAGGACATCAAGTTCCGTCTTAGTTTGTTTGTATGTATGATCAGTATCTAAATACACCCAATCGAAATAATGATCAGGAAATGTCTCTAAAACATGGTTAGAAAAACCAACATTAATTTCAATCAAGCCTTCAGCTATCTGTTTTGAAAACTTTTCTTCCACATCCAATTTTAAGCCATCATGATATCTTTTAGTATCGCCCCATGCATCAATTAGATGCATTTTAGAGGGATGGGTAATTTTGATAATCTCTTCTGAAAACTCACCACGGTTCACACCAATTTCAGCACAAACAGCATTTAATGGCATCATTTGTAAAAGTGCGATTCGGTTTGTCAATACTTTTAAACCCGAAATATGTTTCTCAGCCAAATCCACTTTAGGAATACCATTATCTTGAATCAGACGTTTCTCAAGATCTAGCATTTTAAAATCATATTCATCCTTAAGATGTGTGTGTGTTTTAATAAATGATTTGATAAATTTTTTCATATATAGAGTAAGGTAACTTTAAT
>JAHBTM010000118.1 GCA_019638635.1 Ferruginibacter sp.
ACATTTATCTTCTTCATCATTCACACCATCACCATCGGTATCCGGAATCGGACATCCCTGGTAACGAGCCAAACCGGCAACGGTAGGACACTTATCTTCTTCATCATTCACACCATCACCATCGGTATCCGGAATCGGACATCCATCGTATTTTGCCAAACCGGCCACATCCGGACACTTATCCTTATCATCAGCAATACCATCACCATCACGGTCAGGGCAGCCTTCCAAAGACGCTAAACCCGGCACATCCGGACAACGATCCAAACTATCCAATACACCATCATTATCACGATCCACAACCGGTGGCGGTGGAGGTGGCATTTTTGGAGCGGGTTCAACAGATTTGATGTTGGTGAAGAAACCCAATGAATACATCATGTGGTCTTTCAACTTATCATCAGTTAAAGAATAACGATAGTTCGCCTGTAACATAATGTAGGTCTGGCTCCTCATGTTAAACTGAAAACCGGCACCGGCTGGTACATACGCACCAAACTCACCGGAATACATCCCTACGCCTACCCCTGCATTCAGGAAAGGACTAATCCAATGGTTATCATTGAACATACGCAGGTTTACAGAGGGCTCCAACTCAGCACCAAACTCTTCTAACTGGCGGCTCTCTCCACGATCCTTGGCATACGGATGAAACGCACCACTCAAGCGGGCTTGAAAATCCAGCTTTTTAGTAATACCTCTCATATAGGCAACCGATAAACCCCAATCCATGTCAGAAAAACGCGCAATTCTTCTGCGGTTCGAATTCCTTTCATTAAAAGATTCAATGGTTTTAAAATCCAAAGCGTTCAGGTAAAAACCAACGATCGACCCCTTCTTCTCAGGGTAACCCTTCATTTGTGCATTGGCACCGAAGCTCAAAAACGCAACAAGAGTTAAAAGAGCTAATTTTTGTTTCATACAGACTTATATTTTAATGAGTAATATCAAAATGCATAACACAATCATAATCATGCAAAATGATGGAACAAAAGTAACACCTAAAATCATACCAATCAAACAAAAATTAACAATATTATCCATTGAGTATGAACGCAGATGTGCATAAATACACCCCGGCCATTAACAAATACAGGCCCGGAATCATCCCGTTTTCATGGCAATACACCACCAAATACTACCTATTTTATTGAATATGAAGCATATATGCAGGCTCCGGTTCAACATCCACCCGCTATTCGCTGCAAGTCCGGCACAAAGGCCCCTCACATCGCCTCACCGGGCTTTCCGCTGCTATCGGGGCTATATACAATGGTTTGCCGGCATATCAACATCGTAAAAAGCCATCCCCATCCAACAGGTTTACACCCCGAATCCCACCCCCAACCTCCTTTAGCTTTTCATCGTTTTTTCACATGTGTACGCTGCATTTAAAGCCTGCAGCCCATGTATGTACGTAATAAAAAAAAGGCATTTATTTAAATGCCCGTGTTGTTCAAGCAACCGCGTATTCCATCATGCATCAGTTCCGGCATTCAGAAAAATATATGATGCCACTACTTTGTTTACCACCAAACACTACGTTCATTTTTTAATACTCAACGCGCCCGACGGGCATTTCGCCACCGCATCTATAATAGCGGCCGATGCGGCATTTTCCACCTGTACCCACGGTTGTTCCTTGGGCTTAAATACCGCAGGCAAATTTTTCACACAATTCCCGGAATGTATGCACTTCCCGGCCTGCCACACCACAGTAACCTCTCCGTTGCTGTATTCTTTAATGATGTTTTTTGTGTCCATATTATTGAGTTTTAGTGTAACACATCCCGGTACTCCGGCACTTTCTCAAACACCGAATGGGCAAAAGGACACAACGGCATAATCCTGAAACCCTGCGCACGGGCCCGTTCCACCGCTGCATGCACCATTTTTTTTCCTACCCCCTTCCCTCCCAAACGCTCACTCACCTCTGTATGGTCAATAATCATCTTTTGAGCGCCTGCCCACACAAACGTCATTTTAGCCAACTCCTCGCCCGCTTCTTCCACATAAAATGCGCCTTTAGCTCCATCGTCTTTAAATAAAATATCCATCATGTTGCATTTGAAGTCAAAAGTTACATCATTTTTATGGCACTTCTTCGCTGCCGCCCTGTAAAACATCCAACCAAAGAGCACTCCATTATAAAAATACGGGAGCGGTTGTACGAATGCAGCGCACGAAGTTAATTTCATTTTATTGCCGGAATGCATCATGCAATAAAAATCATGTATCCGTAACCGTTATGTATAGAAGGAGTTTTTTACATCATGTATCCGCACACACAAAAACGGGTGCTACACCACTGCACATTCATAAAAATTTTTTCAACCTTTCAACTCATACACAAACCCGTTGCTCACCACCGTAAAAGGAATGCCCTGTTGTGCACACCAGCGCTCACAGGCGTTATGATACACTTCCCATTGATCTTTTGCCCATGCGGGCACCCGGGCCAACCACATATCCCTGTCCGGGAAATACACCTGTAGCTTACCCATCGTTAACTCAAACACGAGCACGCCATCTTTACTGGTTGCCAGCAATTCTTCCTTCCACCGCGGTTGAAACTGTATTGAATCATGCATGGTTTGGTGCGCTGTTTAGTGAATATATTTCATTGCCAAGTAAGTTAACCCTGTAGCAGCTACCTGATACATTGATAACAAAAAATGATTCCGTTTAGTAAAAGGCTCTACATTGAATACTTCAATTTCAACAATGTCTTGAATGGTGGTTCATTGTACATCTATCCAGTTTGGTATCACTTATCCTTTTCGGCAACAATGGTAAACACCATCGGAATTTTATTTCCCAGATGTTGAATCCTGAACTTACCCGGTTCATATTCTTCTGCACCTTCAAAACAATTATACGGTGAATAATCCAGCTCTCCGAAGTGCTGTAGTGTTAATCCGGCA
>JAHBTM010000119.1 GCA_019638635.1 Ferruginibacter sp.
GATAAGCAAGGAGATTTTGAAGGTAGGTTTACACCACGTGTAACTGCCTTGTATAAAGTTGCTGAAAACAATAATATCCGTTTATCATTTCAAACAGCATATCGATTCCCTTCCACTCAACAACAATGGATTAATTTAAATGTAGGTGGAAATACCAGATTATTAGGAGGCGATAAATCTTTCCGTGATTTCTATAATTTTAACTCCAATCCTGTTTATTATTTAGAAGATTTGAGAAACGGCAATGCAGTTGCATTCGATAATGTTGATTACAAACCTGAATCAGTATCTACATTCGAAGTGGGTTTTAAAGGGTTGCAGTTGAACGATCGTTTATTGATTGATGTGTATGGCTACTTTGGACAATACAGAGATTTCCTCACCCGAACGTTGCTGGTTCAAAGCAAAACCGGAGACCCTATAGCATTGTCAGATACAGCCAACGGAACCATTTATTCTGTTCCTGTAAATATTCAGGATAAAGTGAAAACATATGGCTTTGGTATAGGGTTAGATTACCGTTTGCCATACAACTTCATTGTTTCGGCGAATGCGTCTTCAGACAACCTGACCGACGTGCCGGACGGATTTGTGTCTTTCTTTAACGCTCCGAAATATCGTTTCAATGGAAGTATTGCCAATACCGGTTTTGGAAGCGGAAAGAAATTTGGTTTTAATGTAACCTATCGTTGGCAGGATGCTTTCTTCTATCAGGGTGATTTTGCCAGTGGCGATGTGCCTGCTTTCCATGTGCTGGATGCGCAGATCAGTATGAAACTGCCAAAGTCAAAATCCATCATCAAACTGGGAGCAAATAACTTGCTGAATCAATATTATTACAATGCCATTGGTAATGCACAAATTGGTGGATTGTATTACATGAGTTTCGGCTATAACCTCTATTAATCCAACTTCAATCACTTAAATATCAGTATATGTTAACCATACACCAAAAAATTAAATCAGGGTTGCTCGTAATGATTACGGGCGCCTTGCTGGTTACATCGTGTAATAAAGATCCGGAAGGATTTGCACCTATTGTTCCTGAAGTGCCCACCGGTGATATGTTAGGCACCGTGCTGGATGCCAGCGATAACGACAGCCTGTACTACAGATTGGTGGTACGCGCCGGTATGGCCACAGCACTTAACGATCCCGGACATCAATACACCATGTTTGTTCCGAACAATAATGCCATGAAGCAGGCAATCAATGCTCTTTCCGGAGGATTGGTTCCATTAAATGCACCGGATGCAGTGTTCTCCGGATTCATTCAAACACAGATAACTCCGGAGCAGGCATTTGCCATTGTGAATTACAATATCATTCCGGAAAAAGTTTCATTCGCTTCGTTTGGTAGTACGTTTCCAAATTTTCAATACCCAAGCTTACTGAATCCTGCACCATCTGTGAGCAGCCTGCTTCGGTTAACAACTTTCCCATCTGCACGCAATGGAAACTGGGTGAATAATGTGCCGGCAACCGTGGTTGATCGCGAGGCAGGAAATGGGTATATCCATAATACGGCCGCGCTGGTTGCACCACCTCAGCGTTACCTGTGGAATAGGATTGATACCGACACTGATTTAGAATACCTTAGGGCAGCAATACTTCGTGCAGATAGTGCCACCAATCAGGGTGGGGCAGTAGGCAATCTTCAGGGATTGTTACTGAACATTGGCGCAAACTTCACTGTATACGCACCAACCGATCAGGCTTTTCAAAACATCTTAACACTCGCCATTACGCAGGCACTGATTGCACAAGGTGTACCTCCCGGAACGGCGGCAACTCAAGCAGCAGCTCTGGCTTCTACACCCGGAGTATTCCAAAATCCCGCTTTGTTTCCGGTATTAACGGCGCAGGTAGTTCAGGGTATAGTAGTCTATCACGTTACCATCAACCGTTCTTTCACCAATAATTTCCCCACAACACAAACCAACGTTCCCACTGTGTTGAACACGGTGATTCCGAGCCATCCTGGAATTGGCCTGTCTGTTACCATGGGTGCACCATTCCCTACAGCTGCTACTGTAAAGGGAGCTGAAAATCCTACACCGGCCAATATTTTACTGAATGCAACTCCATTGTTACCTGATCCGCTGGGAACCAGTGATCAGCATTATTTAAATGGTGTGCTGCATAAGATTGATCAGGTATTGATACCGTTACCGTTGTAATGAATTAAAAAGGTTAAAACATCTTGAAGGGTTGCTGAAAGGCAACCCTTTTTTAATAAAAAAACCGCCTGAAAACAGACGGCTTTTCCTAAATACACAGTTAGTTTGGTAAACGCGTCCCCATATTGAAACCATGGGTAAGCGTTGCAAATATAAATGAATCGTTCAAGTAATAAAAGCAAAAATGAAATTATCATGAACAATCCTGATCAAATATTCGGTGGTCAGGTTTTCTAAGATTCTTCCATTAAATTTGAAAGGATGTGTTGATGAATGTCATTCCAAAAAAACGGTTTGGTCAGCATTCAAATGCAGTGACAGGATTAATTTCAACTTGAGTAATTATGAAGAAGATATTATTGGTATACGACGGAACCATGTATGTGCCCGGATTGTTGGATTTTGCACTGGAGTTGCATAAGTTAACTCCCGTTTCTGTAACGGGTGTGTTTTTGAGTCCGATGGATTTCTCCGCACTCTGGTCTTTTCCTGTAGTACCGGGAACAGCGGCGTCTTATGTGGGCGGACCGGAGGCGGTGGATGCTGAAGACGGGCTAGTACAAAAGGCAATCAAAGACTTTGAACTGAGGTGTAATATGCATGGCGTTTTGTATACAGTGAGGAGCAATACCGACGGATTGGTATTTGAAGCCATACAAAAGGAAAGCCGTTTTGCAGATTTAATGATCATCAGCAGCGAACACTTTTATAAACAATTTGGTGA
>JAHBTM010000012.1 GCA_019638635.1 Ferruginibacter sp.
GTTGTGCAAATCAATCCAGTTTTCATTTCTGTTCTCCTGCAGCATGCGGATCATGGAATCCATCAACTGCTGATCGGTTTCATCCATGATGCCTGCAACAGAGGAACGTAAAATTTTATAACCCGTGATGCCGATTACTGCGGCAAAAATAATCGCGACCACTTTATCAATCCATGCATATCCGGTGATGTACAATAAAATCAACCCGATTAATATTCCCAACGTAGTGTAGGTGTCAGAACGCAGGTGTTTTCCACTGGCAATCAACGCCAGGGAATGATTCCTTTTACCGGTGTTCAAACAAATGGTGCCCGCAACCCAATTGATGAGTGCGGTGGCAGCTATGAGGATGAGTCCGTAATCTAATTGATGAATAGTAGACGGTGCATTCAGGTCCTTTACGGATTCATACATTATATACAAAGCGGCTGTCAGAATCAGGGTGCCCTCTACTGCAGCTGAAATAAATTCCACTTTACCATGGCCGTAAGGATGGTCTGCATCTTTCGGGCGTGCAGACACCGTAAGGCTGTACACGCCCATGATACCGGCCACCACATTCACAATACTCTCCAGCGCATCTGTTAAGATGGCCACCGAATGGGTGATATACCAGGCTGCAAATTTGATAAGGAACAACACGACCGAAACAGCGGCTACAATTTTCTGAACTTTAAGGCTTTGTGCGGAAGTGTTCAAAGCAATATTTTTCCAAAGTTACCCCCTTTCGCCTTATTTTTGTGCCCTTAAAACCACTGTATGCATTTACAATTAACTGAAGAACATTTGATGATTCAACAAGCTGCCCGTGATTTTGCTCAAAACGAATGTTTGCCGGGTGTCATTGAAAGAGATGAAAATCAAACTTTTCCCCGCGAGCAAATTATAAAGCTTGCCGAACTTGGTTTTATGGGTATGATGGTTAAACCGGAATACGGCGGCAGCGGATTAGATACCATCAGCTATGTGCTGGCAATGGAAGAAATCAGTAAAGTAGATGCCAGTGTGAGTGTGAGTATGAGCGTAAACAACAGCCTGGTGTGTTACGGTTTACAGGAATATGGATCAGAAGCACAAAAACAGCAATACCTGACCCCGCTGGCACAGGGAAAAAAAAATAATGAATTGTATATCGGTGCGTTTTTACTCAGCGAACCCGAAGCAGGAAGCGATGCTACGTCTCAGCGCACCACCGCAGAAGATAAGGGTGATTACTATTTACTCAACGGAACCAAGAACTGGATTACCAATGGCAACAGTGCCAGTGTGTATCTCGTGATTGCTCAAACGGATCCTTCAAAAGGGAGTAAAGGAATCAACGCTTTCATTGTAGAAAAAAACTGGCCGGGTGTGGTAGTAGGTGCCAAAGAAAACAAATTGGGCATTCGCGGAAGCGACACACATACTATTTTGTTTAACGATGTAAAAGTGCCTAAAGAAAACCGAATCGGTGAAGATGGCTTCGGATTTAAATTTGCCATGAAAACCCTCGCCGGAGGCCGTATCGGAATTGCTTCCCAGGCCCTGGGTATTGCCAGTGGGGCGTATGAACTGGCCAAGGCCTATAGCAAACAACGTAAAGCTTTTGGCACTGAAATTATGAACCATCAGATTATTCAGTTTAAACTCGCCGATATGGCTACAAAAATTGAAGCAGCCCGTTTACTTTGCCTGAAATCAGCCTGGGAAAAAGATCAGCACCTTGATTATACCCTGAGCAGTTCAATGGCTAAAGTATTTGCAAGTGAAACGGCTATGTGGACAGCCACCGAGGCCGTACAAATTCACGGCGGATACGGGTTTGTAAAAGAGTATCATGTGGAACGCCTGATGCGCGATGCGAAAATTACGCAGATTTATGAAGGTACAAGTGAAGTGCAACGTATCGTTATCAGCAGAAGCATTCTGAAATAATCTTTGAAAATGACGAACCTCTGTACCACTCTCATACCGGCACAGAGGTTTTTTTTGTAGATCAGCCACCTGTTTGATTGAAAAAAGACCCATATCTCACTGCAACGCCTATACGAAATAACCAATAAGCATTGTATTGTGAATGAAACATCCATATAACCAATATGCCCTTTCAACCTGAAACATACCAGCGCATTCTGAAGGAAATTGGAACTGGAGTTACATTGATTGCTGTTTCCAAATTACAACCGGTGCAGGTTATCCGGAATGCTTATACCGCCGGACAAAAAGATTTTGGTGAGAACTATGTGCAGGAGTTGATTGAAAAAGCAGGGCAATTACCGGATGATATCCGTTGGCATTTTATTGGGCACCTGCAATCCAATAAGATAAAGTATATCGCACCATTTGTGCATTTAATACATGGAGTAGACAGCCTGAAACTTTTAGCTGCCATCAATAAGGAAGCCGGTAAAATTCAACGTACCCTTCATTGTTTGTTGCAGGTGCATGTGGCAAAAGAAGAAACCAAACACGGATTTGACCCACACTCACTGCAAGGGATACATGCCGCAGATTACCCGAACCTTGAGCTATGCGGTATCATGGGCATGGCCACGTTCACAGACGACGAACAGGTGCTTCAAAACGAATTTCATTTGCTGAAACAAACATTTGATACACTCAAACAGAAATTCCCGGATTTTAAATACCTGAGCATGGGGATGTCGGGCGATTATCCACTGGCCATACAATGCGGTTCTAATATGGTACGGATCGGAAGCTTACTCTTTGGTGCCCGTCTGGCTTAAAAACTGTTAATATTTACCTACATTAGCAGTATACCCCTTTAATTCAGTTAAAAATTATATAGATTAAAATAACTTTACTGCATAATGTAATGCCATGCGAACCACCTTTGAAACCGAAAAAAACAGAAAAGCTTTTATTTATACCGTAATCATCTGTGCGGTGCTGTTACTGTTGAGTATATTAATCAGTTGGAAAAGTGCCCCTCCACCTGAACCCAATCCATTAGACTTAATTGAAATTAATCTGGGGAATGATGCCGATGGCTGGGGCGAGGAACAGCCACTTGTAAAAGGCGAACGGGGACCTTCGCAGGACGTAGACCCGGGTCAGTCGAATGTGATTGCTGCCAGCCGCTCGGAAGACAGGGTAACGCCGGATGAACATGCCGCCGATGATGCAGCACCCGTTAATGTACCTTCCAAAAAACCGGTGAACAGCAAGGTGGAAAGTAATGTAACCAAAGAAACGGTTACCACACCTAAGAAGGCGAAGGTTACATACCAGGGGCCTGGCAAAGGAACCGGGAACAATGAAACAGAAGATAATGGCTACCGATACCAGGGCGTTAATCAGGGAGGACAGGGAGATATGGGTAGCCCCGATGGCGATAAAGATTCTTACGGTAATACCCCGGGTGGCGCCAAAGGTGGTCCGCGGGTGCTTAGCGGTAACCGAAAAATTGTGAAATATTACTCTTTTACCGGAGAATTGGCCAAAGCTACTATCTATGCAAAGATCAGGGTATCACCTGCTGGAACGGGGAGGTTTATCAGCTTTGAAAAAGGTTCCACCAGTAGAAGCGAAGATTATGCACAGGCCATCAGAAACTACCTGACCAATATTCAGTTTGATAAAGCCGCATCCGAATCTGATGTAATTGTACAATTTAATTTTAATATCAATTAGATTGCATAAATTATTATAAATGAATAAGTAAGTAACACCAATAGCATGACTTACGAAGAGGCTGTCCAGTTTTTATACACCCAACTTCCCATGTACAGCCGCGATGGTGCGGTGGCTTATAAAGCTGATTTGAATAACATCATTTCATTATGTGCGTCGCTCGGCAATCCTCAGGAAAAGTTCAAAACTATCCACATTGCAGGCACGAATGGAAAGGGCAGCACCTCGCACATGCTTGCAGCCATACTTCAAACCTCGGGCCTGAAAACCGGATTGTACACTTCCCCGCACCTATTCGACTTTTCTGAGCGCATACGCATCAATGGTGCTCCGGTTACCAGGGAATTTGTAATACAGTTTGTGGAGCGCATTCAACAGATTGCTGTAAAGATTCAACCTTCCTTTTTTGAGATTACGGTGGCAATGGCATTTGAGTATTTCGCTATGAACCGGGTGGATATTGCAGTAATTGAAACAGGCATGGGTGGCCGGTTAGACAGCACCAATATTATTCAACCGGTGATGTCGGTAATTACTTCTGTAGGGTTAGACCATCAGGATATATTGGGCGAAACCCTCGAAGAAATAGCCGAAGAAAAAGCCGGCATCATAAAATTTAAAACTCCCCTGGTACTGGGTGAGTTGAAACATGAAACCATGTCGATTTTTGCAACGACATGTAACCGCATGCAATCAGAAGTTTTACAGGCGGAACAATTTGCTACAATTGTTGGAGTGTATGTGCAAGGAGATCATCAGGTATGTGATTACCGCATCAACGCAACCGGTACTCATTTTTCCCTGAAAACAGATTTAAAAGGATTGTACCAGGCCAAGAATGCTCGAACGGTGTATTGCTGTATTCGCACTCTCCGTAAACTTGGATTGGCCATTGACGAGGAGGATATGAAAAACGGATTGGAAAATGTATCTCAACGCACCGGCATTCGGGGCCGATGGGAGATCCTCCGTCATGATCCATTGATTATTGCAGATGTGGCACACAACATCGATGGCATTCAGGAAGTAATGAAGCAATTGAAATTACAATATCCGGATAGAACTTGTCATATTATCTTAGGTTTTGTTCGTGACAAACAAATTCATCCGGTTCTAAATGAACTACCCACCCAGGCTAATTACTATTTTACACAGGCTCAAATTCCCAGAGCACTCCCGGCGGAAATGTTACAAGAGCAGGCATCCAAATATAACTTAAACGGTAACGCCTACCCGAATGTAAATGCGGCATTGGAAGCAGCCGTCCAGCAAGCCCATCCACGGGATGTGATTATGATAACCGGCAGCTTTTTTATTATCGCTGAATTGAATTTTCCGGAGTTTGCCCATCCATAAAATGAAAGCCATAGAATAAACAAAGTGCGTGTAAACTTTGCCTGAACCCACTTTGCATCAAAATGTTCCGTACTTCGGGAATAGACATGAAAACCAATTCAATTTCTTCATTCGGGTCTAACTGCTGATCAGCCACCTGAACACCTTCTGTGGCCAGGTAAAAATGGCAAACGTTGGTTAACACGCCGGGGTTAGGACAGGAAACACCCAGAGGGTGAAAATGATTGAACCTATACCCTGTTTCTTCCAGCAATTCCCGGGAAGCCGCCTGATCGGGTGATTCTCCTGCATCTATAAACCCACCCGGCAATTCCAGCATTACTTCTCCCACAGGGTGCCTGTATTGTTTTACCAGAATCACTTCATTTTTTGTAGTTAAACCCATCACTACAATGGATGGCGGTAACTCCACCACAAAATAAGGGTCTACAATTTTTCCCGATGGCATCTGATAGCGGTCTTTCCGGGCGGTGAAATAAGGATGCCTGCTGATGTATTCTGATGATAATACGGTTGCTTTCATATCTGATATTATTGCACAAAAAACTTCCGGTACTGCCGGAAGCTTTTCGTAAATGAAATACGTTATTTACTCAGCTTTGGGTTTTATTTCGTGCAGGGTAATGGTAAAGATTAACGTAGCACCGGGTGGTATGGAATTCCCTGCGCCTCGATCGCCATACGCCTGGTCCGACGGAATGTACACTTTCCATGTAGCACCTACAGGCATCATTTGCAGGATTTGCGTCCACCCACTGATTACACCATTTACCGGAAACTCAGCAGGTTGACCACGTTGAATTGAACCGTCAAATTCCTTGCCATCAATAAATGTGCCCACATAATCTACTTTTACCACATCGGTAGCTGTTGGCTTTGGTCCGCTGGTGTTCCCTGCTTCAATTACTTCATATTGCAAACCATTGGGCAAAACCACCACCCCTTTTTTCTTTTTATTTTCTTCCAGAAATTTATGTCCTTTTGCTTTTTCGGCTAACTTACGTGCAAGGGTTTGTCGCTGCATTTCAGTTTGTAAAACCTGAATAGCCTGCTCGGAAGTCATGGCTCCATCATGCCCTTTCAACACATCTTCAAAGGCACGTGTTAATAAGGAAAGATTGACTTCGTGTACGCCCTGATCTTTGATGCTTTGTGCCACATTCATCCCTAAAGCGTAACTGAAACTGTCTACTGAATTTTTCATTTCAACCTGTCCGACTTTCTGGGCTGATGCGTTCAAAGCCATGCAGGTACAAATGCTTAGAATAATTGTTTTCATATTTGTATATTATTATAGCGATGCGAAGTTAGACACCATTATGCATCCCGTATGGTTGTGCCTGTTAAATGTATAAAAACATCTTCCAGATTTGCCGCTTTAACCTGTTTAGGTCTTTCAAAACCATCCTGAATGAGTTCATCTATCATGGCATCGGGCGACGCCAGTTTAATGATATTTCCTTCATGCATAATGGCTATCCGGTCGCACAATTGTTCAGCCTCATCCATGTAATGTGTGGTGAGTATAACGGTGGCTCCTTTATTTCGAATACTTCTGATTAAATCCCATAGGTTTCTTCTGGCCTGAGGATCGAGCCCGGTAGTTGGTTCATCCAGAAAAACTAGTCTTGGTTGATGTATCAGTGTGGTTGCAATCGAAAACCGCTGTTTTTGTCCACCACTGAGCGACTTATACATAGCCTTCGCCTTATCTTCCAGATTAACCAGTTGAAGCAATTCTTTTGCGTTCACCTTGGTATTGTACAAACCTGCAAAAAGTTGTATCAGTTCAATGAGGTTCAGTCCTGGATAATAGCCTGAGGTTTGCAACTGAACGCCAATCATTTTCTTTATAGAGGCAGGATTGGTATCCAGATTATAACCGCCGATCATTACATGCCCGCTTGTTTTGGTCCTCAGCGTTTCCAGAATCTCGAGCGTTGTAGATTTACCAGCTCCATTCGGACCCAGCAAACCAAATATTTCACCCGGATGCACCTCAAATGAAATCCCCTTCACCGCGTGGAGGTTGCCGTAATCTTTATGCAAATCTTTTACAACAATGATTGGTTCCTGCATCAACACTTAAGATTTTAAAATGCTTTCGAGTTCATCCATCATGCCTTTACTGCCAATGAAAAATGGTGTACGCTGGTGAATGGCATTGGGTTGAATATCCAAAATACGCTGTTTGCCATCCGTTGCCACTCCTCCTGCTTTCTCAACAATAAAAGCAAAGGGATTGCATTCGTACATCAGGCGCAGTTTGCCATTGGGTTTATCGGTGGTTCCGGGATACATAAATATTCCGCCTTTCACCAGGTTTCGGTGTACATCTGATACCATACTTCCGATGTAGCGCTGCGTGTATGGGCCACCGTTGGTTTTGTTTTTGCGTTGGCATACATCGATGTAATCCTGTACTCTTTTATCGTATTGGAAGAAATTACCGTGGTTGACGGAGTAGATTTTACCCAGGTCCGGACATTTCATATCCGGATTGCTCAGGGTGAACTCACCAATCGACGGATCAAGTGTAAAACCGTTTACACCTCGCTTGGTAGCGTAAACCAACATGGTAGAAGAACCATAAATCACGTAACCGGCTGCAACCTGTTTGTTTCCGGGTTGCAGAAAATCTTCTTTAGTGGCAGGTTTCCCCACTTCACTCACCCTTCTGTAAATACTGAAGATGGTTCCAATGGAAACGTTTACATCAATATTGCTGCTACCGTCTAACGGGTCAAACAGGCAAACATATTTCGACTGATTACTGATTTCATCATCAAAGATGACCACATCTTCCAATTCCTCGCTGCCAATACCGGCGCAACTGATTCCATGCCTCAACACACCCATGAACTGATCATTGGCAAAGACATCCAGTTTTTTAACTTCTTCGCCCTGCACATTGGTTGAGCCGTAATCTCCGAGTATGTCTACCAAGCCGGCTTTGTTCACCTCCACGTTTACGCGCTTGGCGGCCAATCCGATATCCCGTAACAAATTGGACAGCTCACCGGTGGCTTTTGGAAAATTTCTTAATTGTTGAATGGTAAATTCATCCAGTGTCTGGATCTTTCTGTTAATCACCATAAAAATTGCCCTGATTTATGATTTACAATTAGTTTTGCCCCAAATGTACCAAGTTTCATGGTTCAATCAACAGTTAAATCCAGGTTAGTATATGTTAGTGTATAAGTTTGGCGGGGCGAGTATTCAAAATGCGGAACGATTTAAAAATGCTGCCCAAATCATGGTACAGGTAAAGGAACCATTATTAGTGGTTATTTCTGCCATGGATAAAACAACCAATGCCCTGGAAAAAGTGGCTGAGGCTTTTTTCAATGGAGATAAGGATTTGGCTTTAGAACGTTTTAATCTCATAAAACAATCGCATATTCAACTTGCCGGAGCGTTGCTTCAATCTCCTCAGAAAGCAGTGGATGCCCTCCATCCTTTTTTTACAGAAGTTGAATGGTTGCTGCACGATACTCCGGTGCGCTCGTATGATTATTATTACGACCAGATTGTATGTTGCGGTGAACTGCTGAGCACTACCCTGATGTATCATTATGCCCTGGAACTAAATGCATCTACCGTTTGGTTGGATGTACGGGATATCATCCGTACAGATAATACCTTTCGTGATGCAGTGGTTGACTGGCAATACACGAATACCCGCATTCAGCAAGCAGTGATGAGCCGTTTTCAATCCGGTACCGGTATTATCATCACCCAGGGTTTTATTGGAGCCACGGATGAAAATGAGAGCACCACGCTCGGAAGGGAAGGCAGTGATTATACGGCAGCTGTTTTTGCGCACCTCATACAGGCCGCTTCTGTTACCATCTGGAAAGATGTAGAAGCAGTTATGAGTGCCGATCCTCGTTTGTATCCTGATAGTGTTGCCATTCCTCACCTGAACTATCTTGAAGTAATTGAAATGGCGTACTATGGCGCACAGGTCATTCACCCCAAAACCATTAAGCCGTTACAAAACAAAAATATCCCGTTACTGGTAAAATGTTTTCTGAACCCAACGTTACCGGGTACTCGCATTGATGCAACGCATCCGGGAAAATTGCCTCCGGTCATTATCCATAAAAACCATCAGGCACTGGTGCATTTTCAATCGAGGGATTTTTCTTTTGTAGAAGGTGCCCCGGCACATTTGCTGAGAGAATATTTTGAACTCCAAAAAGTAAAATCAAATCTTGCTCAGCATACAGCCATCTCTTTGCTTTGTTGTTTCGATGATCACCCGCAAAAAATAGATGCACTGGCAAGTATGGCTGCAACCACCTTTGATGTTACCGTACAACGTCCGCTCAAACTGCTGACTATACGGCATTATAATCAAGAGTTGTTGCAACAACTGACGGAGGGTTACAAAATAATTGTTGAACAGAGAACCACCGATACAGTACAATGTGTGTTGGCAGAAATCAATCGTTAACAATATAATCACCTGACTGATTCACCAATATTATCGGTAACAGTTTGTTTTCATTGAAATAACGATACGCAATTTGGAGCGATTCGTTGAATCTTTTCAGGTATTCATTATTTTCAATCGCTGTAAGTAAATAGGCTGCAGATTGTTTTTCACTGTATCGTACCGGAAACACATGTACGGGGATGAATTCCTGATGGCCTGCAGCGCGTACCTGGGAAGCCAGTACATACAATTCTTCCATGGGCACATCCATTATAGGAATACATCCGGTGGATACGCATTGTCCGTGAATAAAAATCAAACTCCCCGGACGGTCAGGATTACTAAGGATTTTATCGGAGGCATTCGGATAGTTTAAACCCAACGACAAATGATACATGCTGTTGGGGTTAAATTCATTGATGTAGTAAAACCCTTCCGGTACCTGATAATCGCCTTCCATTCTTTTAGGCCCGAGCCCACCACTTTGAATACACACTTTGTAGGTTTTAAAGTGTTTAAACGGAGCACCCACCTCTTCTTTTATCCATACTTCCAGTTGCTTATCATATTTAAAGGAACGAATGTACATTTCCTGTGGTGGCCAGGATAATTTTTGCCGCTGAAATTGCGCTTTTAACGTGTCTTCCATTTTATTGAATGCTGTGGCTACACGCGTAAAAGACTTTTGCTGTTCAATAAAGCCGGGTTGTGCCACAGCCTGCTGAAGCAATGTAAGAAAAGCAAAAAGTACAATCCATTTCCTGACTTGCATATATAAAAAATGCCGGAGCATGTAGCCCCAGCCTGGTGTTTTCAATTATAAATTCCCGCGCAGTGCCTGTTCGCGTTCAAGTGCTTCAAACAACGCCTTGAAGTTTCCTTTACCAAAACTTTTTGCGCCTTTACGTTGAATGATTTCAAAAAATAAAGTAGGCCTGTCTTGAAGCGGCTTAGAGAATATCTGCAACAAATACCCTTCATCATCCCTGTCGATCAGTATACCTAATTCGCTGAGGGGTTTTAAGTCTTCGTCAATTTTCCCTACGCGGTCCAACACATCTGCATAATACGAAGCGGGCACTTTCAAAAATTCAACCCCGCGTTGCTGTAAATCGGTTACCGTTTCTATGATATTGTCTGTAGCAATGGCAACATGTTGTACGCCTTCACCATTGTAAAATTCGAGATACTCTTCTACCTGGCTTTTTTTCTTTCCTTCTGCCGGTTCATTGATTGGGAATTTCACATATCCGTTACCGTTACTCATCACTTTACTCATCAGGGCTGAATATTCGGTAGAAATATCTTTATCATCGAAAGATAATATGTTGCGGAATCCCATCACATCTTCATAAAATTTCACCCAGGGGTTCATCTGGTTCCAACCTACGTTTCCAACGCAGTGGTCTACATATTTTAATCCGGTGGGTTTGGGTTGATACAGACTGTCCCATTTCCTGAAACCGGGCATAAATATACCATGGTAGTTTTTTCGTTCTATAAACAAATGAACAGTATCACCATAAGTATGTATACCGCTCATCACTACTTCACCGTTGTCGTCTTTCAACACTTTAGGTTCCAGATAACTCTTTCCACCTCTTTGGGTGGTTTGCGTCCAGGCATCACGGGCATCATCTACCATCAGCGCCAGCACTTTTACCCCGTCGCCATGTTTGGTAATATGGTCGGCTATTTCATTCCCGGGACGTAAAGGCGTGGTTAATACGAAGGTGATACGATCCTGACGAATCACATAACTTGCGCGGTCCATTACACCGGTTTCAGGGCCGGCATATGCTAAGGATTGAAAACCGAAAGCCGTCTTGTAAAAATGAGCCGCCTGTTTTGCATTGCCTACATACAATTCTACGTAATCCGTACCATGCAGGGGCAAAAAATCTACTTCCTGAGTAGTACGGGCATCGGATTGAGCAGTTAAAACTGACATAATGGTGTATAATTTGAAGGGTGTTTAAATGAATGCTTACCAGCCGGTTGCCGGCTAAACCACCGCTATGGGCAGTGGCTTCAAAGATACTAAAAACTTCAGACTACTTCAACCGGCCTGTATATCTTTGCACCAATTTACTGCAGGAGCGTTTGATTCATCGAACACATCAAAAAATTGACCATATGAAAAAAGCCGGGATATTGGGTGGCGGACAACTGGGAAGGATGTTGCTACAGGCAGCAGCCAATTATCCGGTTGAAACCTACGTAATGGAAAATGAACGTCAATGTCCGGCTGCACATTTATGTCATCATTTCATAACCGGTGATATCCGGAATTATGACGACGTGTATCGATTCGGTAAGATGGTGGATGTGCTTACGATTGAAATTGAACAGGTAAATACCGATGCATTGCAACAACTGAAGCGTGAAGGGTTGCGCATCATTCCCGATCCGGATTGTTTAGAAATCATCGCTAACAAAATCAAACAAAAAGAATTTTTAAAAGAATTAAAGATTCCCACCGCTCCTTTCGTGGTTACACAAAACCTGGATGGATTATATGAACATGTCGACATGCTGCCTGCCGTTCATAAACTGGCTGTGGGCGGATATGATGGGAAAGGTGTGGTGGTAATCCATCATTCAGACCAATTGCATCAGGGGTTTAACGCACCATCCGTATTGGAACAGAAAGTTCAGATTGAAAAAGAACTGGCATTGATGGTGGCTGTGGATCAGGAAGGACAAACCACTGTGTATCCGTTGGTGGAAATGGTTTTTGATCAGCGGTTGAATTTACTGAGCCACCAGATAAGTCCTGCTATTGTACATCCTACCACTGAATGGAAAGCGGAAGCGATTGCCATCGCCTGCGTAAAAGCGTTGAACAGCCCCGGTGTTTTCGCGGTTGAAATGTTTGAAGATGCTGCCGGTCAGGTTTTGGTGAATGAGATTGCCCCACGTGTACACAACAGTGGACACCACACCATTGAAGGCAATTACAGCAGTCAGTTTGATATGCTTTGCAGAATCTTACTGGGGTATCCGCTGGGAAATACCGAACCCATTCTACCGGCTGCATTAGTAAACCTGGTGGGTGCCAACCAACATTCCGGTGAACCAGTGTATGACGGACTAGATGAAGTGTTAAAAATGGAAAATGTATTTGTACACCTCTATGGTAAATTCCAAACGCGTCCCGGTAGAAAAATGGGACACGTAACAGTGATTAGCAGCGAGCCACAAGAACTATTACATAAAGTAATGCAAATTCAAAAAGTACTGTCTGTTAAATCTGCTGTATAAGCACTTTACCGATGGTGTAATATATTTTGTTGCGGATGTCCGTCCGCTTAATTTTGATGTTTAAACAATAAATGTTGTTCGTGAAATCATTTGTATCTGTTAGGCTGATTGCAATCAGTGTAATCGCAATTTCAATAAGTTCCTGTTCCGGAAAGAAAGATAAGATTCAACCAACAGATGTACCCAAGGCACCTCCCCCACCCGTGGTAGAGGCACACATTGTAAGGCAAGTGATACTTGGGGAAACCCTTGAATTGCCCGGCAATATTGTAGCCGGTGAAGAAACTACGATTCAACCTGAAATATCCGGCAGGCTCACCTTCTTAAAAATTCCCGAAGGAAAAACGGTTGGCCAGAGCACCTTGCTCGCCACTATTTACGATGGTGATTTGCGTGCACAACTCAATAAGCTGCGTAAACAACTGGAAGTGCAACAACAGCGTGTTCAACGATACGAAGCCCTGCTAAAAATTGATGGCGTGAGTAAACAGGAATATGATTTAATCATTCTGGAAACGGAGAATATCCGTGCGGACATGCGAATCATTGAAACCGATTTGCAGCGTACACAAATTCGCGCTCCTTTTACCGGACAAGTGGGATTAAAAATGGTCAGCAACGGAGCTTATGTATCTCCCTCCACGGTGCTTACCAATATCAAAAAGACAAAGGATTTGCGTGTTGATTTTTCGGTTCCTGAAAAATACACCTCACGGTTAAGTGTAGGTGCAATTATACGCTTCATGTCGGAAGGTAACGATAAAGTGTACACGGCCCGTGTTATGGCTCGTGAGTCCGGTATCACCGAAGCAGACCGGAACTTAAAGTTAAGGGCTATGGTTACCGATAACGACGGCGCATTGCTGCCCGGAGGTTTTGTAAAAATTAAGCTGGATTTTGACCCCGACCCGAATGCCCTTATGGTGCCCAGTCAGGCGATCTTACCACAAGCCCGAACCAAGCAAGTTGTAAGAGTGAATGGCGGAGTGGTAACTTTTGTTGATGTTGAGCTGGGTCTGAGAGATTCTGCCCGTATACAGATTCTATCCGGATTGCAACCGGGAGATACCATCGTAACTACCGGATTGATGCGGCTCAAACCAAACGATAAAGTAAAAATCGGAAAGTTGATTCCGTAACCCGCACGATCAATCTTATCAAAATTCATTCATGAACATTTCAGAATATAGTTTAAGAAGGCCCGTTACAGCTATTGTTTTCAACATCATGATTGTGTTGTTTGGAGCAATCGCTTTTAACTTTCTGGGCGTTAGGGATTACCCGGCACTCGATCCGCCGAACATTAATGTGCGTACATCGTATCCCGGGGCCAATGCAGAAATCATTGAAACGCAAATTACCGAGCCGCTGGAAAAGGCGGTGAACAGCATTGCCGGTATTGAAAACATCACATCCCGCAGTTCACAGGGTAACAGCAACATCACAGTGGAATTTAAATTGGGTACGGATCTGGAAGCCGCTGCCAATGATGTACGCGATAAAGTATCTCAGGCTCAACGAAACCTGCCAACCGATTTGGATGCGCCTCCTGTGGTGAGTAAGGCAGATGCCAGTAATGACCCTGTAATGATTGTGCTGATGCAGAGCAACATCCGGAATTCATTGGAGATAACGGAGTTCGTTCAAAACAATGTGATTGAAAGAATTCAAACCGTACCGGGTATTAGTGGTGTAAATATTTGGGGAGAGAAGAATTATGCTATGCGCATTTGGTTCAATCCTGCAAAAATGAGTGCGTTCTCCGTTACACCACAAGATGTGCAAGCTGCCTTGTTGCGAGAGAACGTTGAATTGCCGGCAGGCAAATTATCAGGTGATGCTACGGAACTCGGATTAAGAACGTTTGGGAAAATCAGTACCGAAGAGGAATTCAACGAATTGGTCATTAAAAACATCAACGGCACAGATATTAAAATCAAGGATATTGGCCAGGCGGTATTAGGGCCGGAAAACGAGGAGAGTATTTTGAAGGAAAGCAACGTGCCTATGATTGCACTTGCCGTCATCCCGCAACCCGGCACCAATTATATTGCCATTTCTGATGAAGTGCAGGAGCGTCTCCAAGAAATCCGGGCTGATTTGCCGTCAGATATCCGAATGGAAATTTCATTCGACGCCACCAAGAGTATCCGGAAATCTATCAACGAAGTAATTGAAACCCTGTTTATATCTTTTGCGCTGGTTGTACTTGTCATTTTCCTTTTCTTCCGCGACTGGCTCATCGCCTTACGTCCTATCGTAGATATACCGGTTTCTTTGCTGGGTGCATTCTTTATTATGTACATCTCCGGTTTCACCATCAATGTGCTCACCTTATTGGGAATTGTACTGGCCACCGGTTTGGTGGTGGATGATGGTATTGTGGTTACGGAAAACATCTACAAAAAGATGGAGAAGGGAATGGATCGCTGGAGAGCGGCAAGAGATGGCTCAAAAGAAATCTACTTCGCGGTTATATCCACTTCCATTACGCTGGCAGTGGTGTTCCTGCCTATTATTTTCCTGGAAGGGTTCGTAGGAAGGCTATTCCGTGAGTTTGGAATTGTAGTAGCATCTGCCGTATTAATTTCAGCTTTCGTATCACTCACGCTAACGCCTGTACTCAATATCAAGTTATCCAGAAAAACATTCAAACATTCACGATTCTACTCAGCTACCGAACCGTTTTTCACCGGAATGGAAAATGGATACCACAGAATGTTATCAGCGTTTATGCGTGTACGTTGGATGGCGGCCGTGTTGATTGTGGCGTGTGCCGGAATTATTTTCTGGATTGGTAAAGATTTGCAAGAAGAATTGGCCCCGATGGAAGACAAAAGTGCTTTCCGCCTGCAGGTATCCGCCCCCGAAGGCACATCGTATGATGCGATGGATAAGTACATGACAAAAATCACCACGCTTCTGATTGATTCTTTACCAGAGAAAAAATACATCACCAGCATGACCGCCCCCGGATTTTCTACCGGAACGGCCAATTCCGGGTTTGTGCGCGTAGCCCTGGTGGATCCGGATGAAAGGGTACGAAGCCAGCAGGATATCGTGAGCTGGGTGAATAAAAAGGTTTCTGCGTTTAACGATGGCCGTGCCTTTGCCATTCAGGATCAAACGATTCAGGTGAATAGGCGCGGCGGGCAACCCAT
This sequence comes from Ferruginibacter sp., assembly GCA_019638635.1. Lineage (GTDB taxonomy): Bacteria > Bacteroidota > Bacteroidia > Chitinophagales > Chitinophagaceae > Ferruginibacter. The sequence goes on from JAHBTM010000012.1 coordinate 15,856, forward strand.
TCAGTTTGTGCTGCAAAACATCAATAACGATAAAATCAAAGAGGCCTTACCCCGAATGCTGGAAGCCGCAAGTAAAAGTACAGTGCTGTCGGGTGTAGATGTAGATCTTAAATTCAATAAGCCGGAACTCGAAATTACCATCGACCGCTTAAAGGCCAGCCAGCTGGGTGTGAGTGTGCAAGATATTTCCCGAACGCTTCAGTTGGCCATCAGTAATCAGCAAATGGGATATTTCATCCGCTCAGGAAAACAATACTCTGTAATTGGCCAGGTTGAAAGAGACAACCGCGACGACCCGTCCGATCTGGCGAATATTTATGTTACCAATAATCAAGGACAGGCCATCGCACTCATCAACCTGTTGAATATTAAGGAAAGCGTTACCTCCCCTACTTTATACCACTTTAACCGCTACCGCTCAGCAACTATTTCATCCGGACTGGCTGATGGCAAAACCATTGGGGATGGCATTAAAGAAATCCAAGCCATTGCCGATTCGGTTCTGGATGCTAGTTTCCGAACTTCATTGTCAGGCGCCTCAAAAGACTATGCTGAAAGTTCAGGAAACACCTATTTTGCTTTTATGCTGGCACTGGTACTCATCTACCTGGTGTTGGCTGCACAATTTGAAAGTTTCATTGATCCGTTTACTATCATGCTTACGGTACCTTTGGCTATTGCCGGTGCGGTATTGTCGTTATGGATGTTTGATCAAACCCTGAACATTTTTTCTCAAATCGGAATGATCATGCTCATTGGCTTGGTTACTAAAAACGGTATCCTGATTGTGGAGTTTGCAAACCAAAAACAGTTACAGGGTGAAAACAAATTACAGGCTGTAGTGCATGCTGCAGTGGCCAGGTTAAGGCCCATCCTCATGACCAGTTTAACCATGGCGCTTGGTGCCCTGCCACTGGCATTATCACTGGGAGACGCCTCTACCAGTCGTATTCCGTTGGGAATTGTTATTATCGGTGGCATTCTGTTTTCTCTTCTGTTAACCCTATTCGTAATTCCGGCCGTGTATTCATTCCTGTCAACTAAAAAGAAAAAAAGTGCGTTAGATTCCATTCAGGAAGAAACCGCATAAACCAGTCAATATGAAAAGATTGCTGACCGCGTTATTATTGATGTTTTTGAATGCATCTCCTGTTGTTGCACAAAAGTTGTTGACTTTGGAAGAAGCCATTGCAACTGCATTGCAATATAACTACGACATCAGGGTGGCAAAGAATGATTCACTGTTGTACGATCTGAATCAATCGTATGCATATGCAGCATTTCTTCCCCGACTCAATGCTTCCTCTGCCGTAGTTTTCAATAATAATGATCTCAAACAACAACTGGCAGACGGTTCCATCCGCCAACAAAAAGGAATTCGTTCCGATAACACCCAGGCATCACTCAATTTAAACTGGACATTATTCGACGGGTTGAAGATGTTTGCCACAAGAGATAAAATCAACGAGTTTGTAACACTCGGGAAACTGACCATCCGCAATCAATTGGTGAATACAATTGCCAATGTAATCATCACGTATTACGATATTGTACGTCAAAAACAGCAACTGAAAGCCATTGAAGAGCAAATGGGCATCAATGAAGAACTGGTGGTGCAGGCTGAAAAAAAATTAAGTGTGGGGCTTGCGGCCAAACCCGAATTGCTTCAATCGAAGATTGATTTAAACGCTCAAAAAGCGGCAAAGCTCACACAATTAACGCTGATTGAACAACTTAAAGAACAATTGAATGAATGGATGGCTGTAGCACCCGGGAGCTCCTATGATGTGGTAGATTCCATCCCTATCAATATGCAGTTGAATGCAGGAGAAATACTGGCTGAGTCGGCAGTGAAAAACCCTGCCATTGAAGTGGCTCAACAGCAAATAAAAATTGCATCTCTTACTTTAAAAGAAAGAAAAGCCGACCGCTTTCCGGTGATTCAGTTTAATTCGGCTTACAATTTCAGTCGTACCAATAACCAAACGGTACTGAATAACTTTACCCCCCTGTTCAACCGCAACCGTGGGCTGAATTATGGCTTTTCTGCTACCATACCTCTTTTCAACGGATTCAATGTTCGGAGATTAATACGTGAAGCAGCCATAGATGTGGAATACAGAACGCTTTTGAAAGACTATGAAGTAGCTCGCGTACAAATTGCCGCTACCAGAGCGTATAAGGAATACGAACTTCAGAAAAAAACGCTGGCACTCGAAGAAGAAAACATTTTAATGGCCAAAGAAAACGTAACCATTGCCATGGAACGATACCGTTTGGGCTTATCTACCGCACTGGAACTTAGAGAAACCCAACGAAGTTTGGAACTGGCATACAGCAGGCTGATCAATGCACGGTATAACACCAAGGTGGCGGAAACTGAATTATTGCGTTTGCGTGGCGGGTTGGTTCAATAATTAAGGTTTCAATTCTTTTTGTGATTCAAGTACCTCTAGTTCCATCTGCTGCTTATATGCTTCAAGTTTTTGGGCAAGTGGTGCATCTTGCAAACTGATGATCTGAGCAGCCAGGATACCGGCATTTTTAGCACCGTTCAAAGCCACCGTAGCTACCGGCACCCCATTGGGCATCTGCAGGATAGACAATACGGAATCCCATCCATCTATTGAATTGGAAGATTTTACCGGCACCCCGATCACAGGCAGTGTGGTATAAGAGGCCACCATGCCCGGCAAATGTGCCGCACCACCGGCCCCGGCTATGATAACATGAATGCCTTCTTGTCGTGCATGCTGGGCAAACGAACGCATCAAATCCGGTGTACGATGCGCAGAAATAATCCGCACGGTATGCGCTACCTCCAGTTTCTTCAAAACTTCCGCGGCCTGCTCCATTACAGCCCAGTCGCTCTTACTGCCCATAATAATTGCAACCATATCCGATTTTTTAACATTTCAATACCAAACGGTACCTGATTCAAAGATATAGCGAAGCCCCGAAAAACAAACATAGCTTGCTCAAATGCCTTATAGATACCGTTTATCAATTAATAAAGAATTTAAATATTCAAGCCATTTTTGTAAGTATTTTTGCACCCTAATCAATATAAAATGATGAGAGTAAAACTTTTATTTTTCGGATTGTGCTTTGCGGGAATTGCCCATGCACAGAAAGTAGACTTCACAGAGTATGACCTCAAAAATGGTCTGCATGTGGTGTTGCACCAAGACAAATCAGCACCGGTGGTGGCTGTATCAGTAATGTACCATGTGGGAAGTAAAGATGAGAATCCTGAACGCACAGGTTTCGCACACTTCTTTGAACACCTGTTGTTTGAAGGTTCCAAGAACATCAAAAGAGGTGAATTTATGAAGATTGTTTCCAGCAATGGCGGACAGAACAACGCAAACACTACACAAGACCGTACATTTTATTATGAGTTGTTCCCATCCAACCAACTGGAAACCGGATTATGGCTGGAAAGTGAGCGCATGCTGCACCCTGTTATCAACGAAGAAGGGGTGAAAACACAAAACGAGGTGGTGAAGGAAGAAAAGAGAATGCGTATAGATAACCAACCTTACGGAAACCTCATTTCTGAAATCATGGTGAGGGTATTTAAAAATCATCCGTATCGCTGGGCACCGATTGGAAGCATGGAACACCTGGATGCAGCCAAACTAGATGAATTCCTGGCCTTCTTTAAAAAATATTACGCACCGAACAACGCCGTGTTGGTTATTGCCGGTGATATTGACATCGACAAAACCAAAAAACTGGTAGATGATTATTTCTCAGAAATTCCTAAAGGAGAACCGCTGGTACGCAACTTCCCACAGGAAGAACCCATTACCACAGAAATCATAGACACTGCTTATGATGCCAACGTGCAAATTCCTGCGTTGGTGTTGGCATACCGTACTCCGGGCATGACATCCAAAGAATCTATGGCTTTACAATTTGCATCTGATGTGTTGAGCCAGGGTGCCAGCAGCAGGATGTACAAGAAAATGGTGGATGATAAAAAGAATGCATTATTTGTAGGGTCATTCAACTATGCGTTGGAAGATCATGGTATTTACATCTGCTTTACCCTGCCTTCCGGCGAACAAAACCTCGATAGCATGGTAAACGATATGAGTACGGAAATTAAGAGGTTGCAGGATGAACTGATTACTGAAGAAGAATTCACAAAAATTATGAATCAGTTTGAAAACAACTTTGTAGGCACGAATGCTAAGATGATGGGCGTTGCTGAAAACCTGGCCAATGGGTACACTTTCTACCGCAACACCAATTACATCAATCAGGAATTAGACCTTGCACGCAAGATTACCCGTCAGGATATTCAGAACGTTGCAAAAAAGTACCTGAATCCTAATCAGCGTGTGCGTTTGTATTACATGCCTAAAAAAGACTAATCAACCCAAAAAAATATTCACAATATGAAGAAGATTGTATGTTTAATATTAGGTGCAACACTTGTTATGCAAGGGTTTGCACAAATTGACCGGAGTAAACAACCCAAAGCAGGGCCGGCACCGGAAATTTCAATTACAGATCCTGAAATTTTCACACTGCCCAACGGTATTACGGTGATGGTAGTGGAAAATCATAAACTGCCTAAAGTAAGTGTTACTTACAGTATTGATATGGGGCCCGTTCGTGAAGGTAATAAAGCCGGAGTTATGAGCCTGATGGGCCAGATGCTGAACGAGGGCACAAAAACAATGGATAAGGCTCGCTTTGATAAAGAAGTTGACATGATTGGTGCAGATGTGTCTTTATACGCCGGTGGCGGATCTGCGTCTGCCCTTACCCGTTATTTCAATAAAGCATTTAACCTAATGACAGATGCATTGAAAAACCCGTCTTTTAATGAAGAATCATTCGAAAAATTAAAGAAGCAGGCTATTACCGGTTTAAAAACATCTGAAAAAAGTGCATCTGCAATTTCCGGTCGTGTAAGTCAGGCTTTGTCGTTTGGCAAAAGCACGGCAATGGGTGAATTTGAAACCGAAGAAACCATCAACAATATCACCATTCAGGACATCAAGGATTATTATGCAAAATACATTACGCCTTCCCGTGGGTACCTGATTTTTGTGGGTGATATTACTCCGGGAGCTGCTAAAACACTGGCATTGAAAGCACTCGGCAACTGGAAAGGAAACAAACTGGTTTTCCCTGAATTCTCTCAGGTATCCAACCCGGAAAAAACTGAAATCAACTTTGTGGATTTGCCCACCGCTACACAAGGTGAAATTTCTGTCAGCAACCTGATCACTAACCCAATGAATAATCCAGACTATCATAAATTGCTGATAGCCAATCAAATTTTAGGTGGCGGTAGCGACAGTAAATTGTTTATGAACCTGCGTGAAAAGCATGGTTTTACTTATGGCAGCTATTCGTCTATCGGTTCCGGAAGATTCCAGAGTTTGTTTAAAGCTACAGCACAGGTGCGTAGTGAAAAAGCTGACAGTGCCATAGCGGAAATGTTCCGTGAAATTGAAAATATGCGCAACGGGAATATCACACAGGAAGAACTGGATATTGCCAAAGCCAAATACAATGGTTCATTTGCTTTGGGTATGGAAGAGCCAGCACGTGCAGCAACATACGCCAGCAACATCCTGATCAATAATCTGCCCAAAGACTTCTATAAAACTTTCCTGCAAAAAATTAATGCAGTAACCGTTACGGATGTGCAGTTTGTATCAAACAAATATCTGAAAAACGGAAACAGCCGTATCACCATCGTAGGAAACGCCAGTAAAATTTTACCTAATCTGGAAAGGCTGGGATATCCGGTGAAGATGTATGATAAATACGCCAATCCGGTTGAAATGAAGAAAGAAGGCACAGATGTGGCTGAAACACCTAAATCAACTGAAGCGGTTTCTGCTGCATCCCTGATCAACAGTTACCTGACTGCCATTGGTGGTAAAGAAGAGGTGGCAAAAATCAGCACGATTAAAATGGATTTCACCATGGAAGCGATGGGTGCAACTTTAGAAGGTTCATCTATTAAGAAGGCCCCATCCCTCAGTAGCATGGAAATTCGCATGGGAACCATGTCTGTAATGAAAGAAGTGTTTGATGGTACCAAAGGATATGCTGCACAAATGGGACAAAAAACCGATATGGATGCAGAAACCATTAAAGATAAACTGGATGATAAAGCCCCTGTTCCACAATTGTTGTATATCACCAGCGATTATCAAACCAGCTATACCGGAACGGCTAAAGTGGGAAAAGAAGATGCGTATGTACTCAAAGTAACTAAACCCAGTGGTAAAGTGGTAGTAGAGTATTATGGTATGAAGAGCGGATTGTTGCTGAAGGAAGAATCAACCGAAAAGCAAGGCGATCAGGAGTTTGATTTAACTACTGAATACAGTAATTATAAGAAAGTAGGTAACCTAACATTACCTCACACGATTACACAAATTGCAGGCGGACAGGAAATGTCGATGCAGGTAACTAAATATTACATCAACGAAGGTGTAACTGAAGCAGATTTTAAATAAGTCTGTTTGTTGAAAATTAAAAAGCCGTTCTGTACAGAGCGGCTTTTTTAATGTGTAGTGTTTGAATTACTTCTTAACGATGGGGCCTACACGCTGCATAATTTTCTCTACCATTTTGAAGGTAGCAGGGCAATAATCAATATTTTGTTTATGAACATGTGCATATTCAACCCAACGTTTCTTTGCCAAATGCGGGAATCCGGCACAATCTTCCGGCCGAATTGCATAAATGCTGCATTTGTTATCTTCAAGGTTTAAGAACTGACAAGGCTGCTTCACGTTCACCCAATCTTTGTTTTTATCTTTTTCCAGCCACTTTGCTTTAAATTCATCAGGCGTAACTTTAAAATGGGCTGAAATGCGCTTGAGGTCTTGCTCCGTAAAGGTGGGTGTCATTTTTTTACAACAATTGGCGCAAGTTAAACATTCCACTTCCTGCCAAACTTCCGGTTCAACCAATGTGGTGAGTTTGTCGATTCCCCGGGGTGGAGTTTTTTCTGAACGGGTTAAAAACGAACGAAAAGTTTTCCGGTTTGCCGGTAATTTGCGTTTGAATGAACGCAAAGTAAAAAGTTTCTGCATCATGCCAGCATTGTTTTGGTGCGCTAAAATAATGTTTAATTATATTGTACGCGTTTAGAAGTTTGAATTCTTATGTGGCAATCGTACATCAAAGGGTTTAAGTCGTGGCTATTGTTGGAAAAATCATTATCCGGCAATACCATCGCATCCTATTTACACGATGTGAAGTTATTGACGGAATACCTGGAGATGCAGTACCCGGGTACCACCCCCGATCAAATTCATTTAAAAACATTGGAAGCTTTTGTACGGTACATTCATGAACTTGGCATGACGCCTGCATCACAGGCCCGTATACTCTCCGGTATCAAATCCTATTTTACCTATTGTACGCTGGAAGGAATTTGTAAGTCTAACCCCACTGTATTGCTGGAAAGTCCGAAACAATCTCGCCTGCTACCAGAAGTACTGAGTTATGAAGAAATTGAAAAAATGATTATGGCCACTGATGCCAGTACGCCCGAAGGCATTCGAAACAAAGCCATTCTGGAAACTATGTACAGCTGCGGACTGCGGGTAAGCGAAGTGGTTGGATTAAAGTTAAGTGCGTTGTTTATGGATGTGGGTTTTGTTCGGGTAACGGGCAAAGGAGATAAGGAGCGTTTGGTGCCCATTGGAGATACGGCTATACGGGCAATACAATCCTATCGGCAACATGTCAGAAATCAGTATCCGGTGGTTATAGGTGCTGAAGATTACGTGTTTTTGAACAGACGCGGCAAGCCACTTTCCCGTGTGATGGTTTTTCTGATTATTAAAGCACTGGCCAAACAGGCGGGAATAGAAAAAAATATTTCTCCGCATACATTCCGGCATTCATTCGCCACACATTTGGTTGAGGGTGGAGCAGATTTAAGAGCGGTTCAGGAAATGTTGGGTCATGAAAGTATAACCACTACAGAGATATATACTCACCTCGATCGTGCGTATTTACGCAGCACGTTGCAAGATTATCATCCTGCATTTAAAAAGCATTGATTAATTTTCGCGAATGAGTTCGCGGTGTTGAAACAAATTTCCCGGCCCGAATTTTTTCTGGGCCACCTGATTGCGGTAGTTTTTAAACATGCTGTTCCATCGGAGGCGCAGCACACCCAGGATACCTTCTTTCACAATCCCCTTATTCATCTTGCTAACACCCAGTTTACGATCTTTAAAAGTTATGGGCACTTCTTTAATAATGAAACCCAGTTTCCATGCAGCGAATTTCATTTCAATCTGGAAGGCATAACCAACGAAATGAATTTTATCGAGGTTGATAGATTCAAGTACTTCTCTGCGATAGCACACAAACCCGGCGGTAGGATCGTTTACGGGCATCCATGTTATAATTCGTGTGTAGAGTGATGCCCCTTTAGATAACCAAACCCTGTTCGCAGGCCAGTTTTCAATGGCACCGCCTTTTACATACCTTGACCCAACTGCCACATCGGCTCCGCCGGAACAAGCCTCAAACAGGTTCTCCAGATCGGCGGGATTATGGGAGAAATCAGCGTCCATTTCGAAGATATATTGATAACCTCTTTCAATGGCCCATTTAAATCCATGAATGTATGCGGTTCCTAACCCTAATTTACCTCTTCGCTCTTCTAAAAATAATTGTCCGGGATATTTGGGGAAAAGTGTTTTTACAATTGTAGCCGTACCATCCGGCGATCCGTCATCAATAATCAGGATGTGGTAGCCCGACTCCATTTGCATCACGGCATCGATAATAGCTTCAATATTATCCTTTTCGTTGTACGTTGGTATAATAACTATTTTCTCCAATGGGTGCCTGGTATGATGGCTAAACACCAAATTTACTGTTTATTCAGTTGATTTGATGTTTTAAAGGGCCGTGTTTGTTATTTTTTAACAAGAATACGGTTGTAGATTTCAGTGAGCTTTTGTTTGGTATGCAACGGGAAATCACCTTTCATCATCCAATCATAATACTGCGGTTCGTTTTTCAATACTTCAATCACTTCACGGCCTTTATATTTCCCGAAATTGAAGACCTCAACGCCCTTTTCATTGTAACCGAATCGGCGGGCGTAATCCACTATTTTTTCTTCACCGATTTTGGCGAGGATAGAATCAACTGAATTTCCCAGTTCATTATAGTGTTCAACCTGAGCCAATAATACGTCAATGGTTGCGAGTACATCGGCTTCGGCGCTGTGGGCATTATCCAGGTCTTTCTGGCAATAGAATTTGTAAGCCGCTTTCAAGGTACGAGGCTCCATGGTGTAGAAAATGTGCTGTGCATCAACCATTTTGCGATTACTCAGGTTAACATCCAGCTCAGCACGCAGGAATTCTTCCATTAGCAATGGAATATCAAAACGGTTGCTGTTGTATCCGCCCAAATCACAATTTTCTATAAATTGTTTGATTTCGTTTGCTTTCTCTCTGAAAGTGGGTGCGTCTTTTACTTTTTCGTCGGTGATACCGTGTATTTCGGAAGAAGCAGGTGGAATGGGCATTTCCGGATTGAGGAGGAAATACTTTCTCTCGCGGGTGTGATCGGGTTTAAGCTTAATGATGGCAATTTCAACGATACGGTCGGTTGATAAATTAACCCCGGTGGTTTCAAGGTCAATAAATGCAATCGGTCGTGTTAACTGTAACATAGAATAAATGAATTTTAAATTGAAGGTTTGGGGGCTAAAAATATGGATTATTATTTAACATTAGTAATTTTAAAAGTCATTCGTACGTTATAAAATCATATTTTATCTTTGTTCATATTAATCTTCCTATCATGAAAAGATTCTTTGTTGCATTCGTACTCGGACTTTTAGTTGTTGCCACAGTTACTAGCTGCCAATCTACCAGAAGATCCAGCACCGGTTGCCCTACTGTTCGATAATCATCACCATGCACTGGATACCTCTGAACCATAATTCACAATTGGAAACAATTGCTGAAAAATCGTACCTACAACCTCAGGTCATTTTCAAACACAGTACCCGTTGTTCTATTAGTTCAATGGCGTTAAACCGACTAGAAAAGTCTACTGCTCCCGTGGGTGTTGATTATTATTATTTAGACCTGCTTGCCTATCGCATCGTATCTGATGCGATAGCAGATAAATGGAAAATAGAGCATGAGTCTCCCCAAGTACTTATCATCCGAAATGGAGATTGTGTATTTGATACCAGCCACAATGGAATATCCATGCAGGTAATCAGCACGCAATTGGAGCGATGAGTCTTTATTTTCCCCAACCGAACCAATCGTTGCCATTTGCATACAACATCAAGCCCAACAGGATAATCATGCCTGCAATTTGTGCATACTCCAAAAACTTCTCGTTGGGTTTTCTTTTGGTAATCATTTCATACAATGTAAACATTACGTGACCTCCATCCAGTGCAGGAATAGGCAGTAAATTCATGAAGGCCAGAATGATGGAGAAGAATGCTGTCATGTTCCAGAAGTGCTCCCAATCCCATGAGGTTCCGGAGAACACAGATCCCATGGCTTTAAATCCACCCACCCCTTTATAGGCGCCGGTTTCAGGACTCAAAATCTTCTTAAACTGGTCTATATAAAACACGAGTTCCTGACCGGATTTGCGCACCCCGGCGGGAAATGCTTCAAGGAAGCCGTACTTGCGGGTAACATAACTATACACTCCCAAGCTGTCGAACTGTTCATGACCAGCCAGCATATTGAAACCTATGGCGGCGTCGTGCGACAAAGTGATGGGTAATTGAACATCTTCATTATTGCGTTTAACCGTTAGCGTTATCTTGTCTCCCTTTTTATGTTTTGAAATCTCCGATTGAAACTGATCATGAAACTGAACAGGTGTTGAATCAATATACATCAACTCATCTCCTTTTTGTAAACCAGCCGTAAATGCAGCAGTTGAATCCGGAACAGATTGAACAATCACGGGAATACGGGGCGAAATCATTGGCCCTTCTGATTTTCTTCTCTTTTCCACCAGCGTGCCAATCAGGTGCACCGGCATTTGAAGGGTCATTTGTTTTTCTTCCCGGATGATGGTTACTTCCTTATCTACCACCAGTAATTTTTTAAGTGACGTGAGGTAATCACTCACCGGCTCACCATCCACTGCAATTAGCTTATCTCCTTGTTGAAATCCAAAATCTTTAAAAATGGGATCGTTGAACGCAATGCCGTATTTCAGGGAGTCGGAAGGTATTTTTTTCTCTCCCCAAACCATCAGGATCATGGAATAAATCAGAAAGGCCAGGATAACATTCACTGTTACCCCACCCAGCATAATAATTAAACGCTGCCAGGCCGGCTTACTCCTGAATTCCCATTGTTCTGCTGGTTTTTTCAACTGTTCTTTATCCATACTCTCATCAATCATTCCGGATATTTTCACATATCCACCCAGTGGCAACCAACCGATACCGTATTCCGTATCGCCCACTTTCTTTTTAAATACCGAAAACCATGGATCAAAAAACAGATAGAATTTTTCTACGCGGCACTTAAACCAACGAGCGGTGATATAATGTCCGAATTCATGCAGGATCACCAAAATGGAAAGTGAAAGCAACAATTGTGCAACCTGCAACCCCACACTTGGCCAATGAATCGCCAGAAATATGTTCATATACAATTTGAATTAATGGAATTTACATCCTTAAAAGGGAAGCCGCAAAGTTACGGGCCTCCCCATCGCTTTCAAAATAATCATCGAGCGTAGGCTGTTGGATAAACGTTATTTTTTCAAGTGTTTTTTCAACTACTGCAGTAATATCGAGGAAACCGATACGGTTTTTAAGGAAGGCCCATACCGCTATCTCATTGGCCGCATTCAGTACACAAGGCATATTGCCGCCTTTTTGCATAGCTTCAATGGCGAGCACCAGGTTTCTGAATGTTTTATAGTCGGGTTCTTCGAAAGTTAACTCGTTGAATTTTTTAAAATTAAATCGTGGAAAATCGTTTTGAATCCGCTGAGGGAATCCCAGTGCATATTGAATGGGCAACTTCATATCCGGAAAACCCATTTGAGCTTTGATGCTGCCGTCTTCAAACATCACCATACTATGAATAATGCTTTGGGGGTGTATGATTACATCAATCTGATCCGGACGAAGATTGAACAACCAGCGGGCTTCAATCATCTCGAGCCCTTTATTCATCAGGGTGGCGGAATCCACAGAAATTTTTGCGCCCATGCTCCAGTTGGGATGTTGCAGAGCGTGATCGCGTTTCACGTTCACCAGGAAGTTTGGTTTCTTACCAAGAAATGGGCCGCCACTGGCTGTTAAAATCACTTTTTCAATCGGATTGCGGGCTTCGCCGAGCAGGCATTGAAACACGGCTGAATGCTCACTATCTACCGGAATAACCGGAGCCCGGTTCTCAAGGGCTGTTTTCATTACAATATCTCCGGCTACTACCAGGGTTTCTTTATTGGCAAGTGCCACAATTTTACCTTTAGAGACTGCTTTTAAAGTGGGGGTTAATCCGGCAAATCCTACAATGGCTGCGAGCATGATATCATACGTATCAAAATCGGCCACTTCTTCCAGTGCATCAATCCCGGCAAATACTTTGATGCCTTTGGGCGACAGTGCATTTTTTACTTTTTCAAATTTCTCCTCATCTCCTATTACAACAGCATTGGGTGTAAATTCCAGGGCTTGTTCTATCAACAGCGAATCATTAGATTGTGCAGTTAATATCTCCACCTCAAACAAATTAGCATGCGAACGTATTACATCCAGAGCCTGTGTTCCGATTGAGCCGGTAGAACCAAATAGTGCGATACGTTTTTTTTCCTGCGCGTTCGACATGATGTTGTTTATTGTATAGTAGATAATTATAGCAAAATAACGGATAAAATATCAAGTGGTGGAACTCTTAAACCTTGTAGGCCAGCAGTGCATCCGCCAACACACGATCGTTGCTAAGCCGTGGCACCTTGTTTTGTCCACCCAGTTTTCCAATACTGCGCATATAATCTACAAATCCATTCTTTTTAATGGGTGTTATAACCAGTGGTTTTAATATGTTTCCGTCAATTAAATCTTTATAATACACATTCTTGTTAACCATAGCGGTGTTGAGGCGATCGGATAATGCACTTAATACGGCGTCATCGGGCAGCCTATCAAATTCTACTAACCATTCATGATAGCTACCTTCATTGCCCTTACCTACATAAGGAGCTACGGTAAACTCCGTGACGCTTACTTTGTCGATGTTCGCTTCCAACATTGCGGATTCAACTTCTTCTCCGATTACATGCTCGCCAAATGCCGAAATAAAATGTTTGATGCGACCGGTAACGACAATTCTGTATGGTTTAAGTGAAACAAACTTTATCGTATCCCCAATGTTATAAGCCCATAGTCCTGCATTGCTGGAGATGATTAAAGCATATTGTTCATCGAGTTGAACTTCCGCAAGTGTCAATCTTCTTGGGTTGGGTTGATGAATTTCGGACAACGGTACAAATTCAAAAAATATTCCGCTGTTGGTGTTCAACAACATGCCGGGGTGTTTCTGGCTATCCTGAAATGCAAAGAAACCTTCTGAAGCCGGGAACAGTTCCACTACATCGATCGGTCGGCCGATGGATTCCATCAATCGCTCACGGTAAGGCTCAAACGAAACACCGCCTTGCACCAAGATGCTGAAGTCAGGGAAAAGGGTGCCTACTTTCTGGCCGGTGCGTTCAATGAGTTTATCGAAATACATCTGAACCCATGGTGGAATTCCGGAGATCAGTGTCATGCGTTGTTGAATCGTTTCATCCACAATTTTCTCCAGTTTCTCTTCCCACTCTTCAATACAATTGGTTTCATACCCGGGCAATTGGTTGGTACGCAGGTATCGTGGAACATGATGGTTTACAATTCCGCTGAGTCTGCCGGTAGGGATATTCCCCACCCTTTCCAGTACGGGAGATCCACTGAGGAAGATGAGCTTTCCATCTGCGAAGCGTGTATTCCCTGTATCCACCATATAACACAGCAAGGCATTTCTGGCAGTGTTGATATGATTGGGGATGGAGTCTTTTGTTATGGGAATATATTTTACACCACTGGTTGTGCCACTGGTTTTAGCAAAATAAATGGGAACACCTTTCCAGAGGACATTGTGCTTTCCGGCTTTAATCATTTCAATATAAGGCCTGAAACCTTCATAATCACGGATGGGAACTTTCTCCACATAGTCTGCGTGTGATTTAATCGATTTAAAATCGTGGTCTTTTCCGAACTGTGTTTTGGAAGCGGTTTTGATAAGTTGATGGAAAAGATTTTCTTGATCTGGCACAGCCGTAGCCATTCCTTTTTTAATCTGCCGGTATATATAGTTGGCAAATGGTTTTGCCAGAAACGATTTAAATTTCATGTTACAGATTCACTTGTTTAATTACAGTTGCATGGCCATTCTTTTTCAAGATCAATTACGGTGACCACCACTATTTCATTTTCATCGGGTGCGAACACTACCCGAACATATTGTTTGTCGGATGTAATCCCTTCCAACGGATATGTGAGTCCTTTTTCCGATTCCTGTATCCGGGATGCATCGAGTTTTCCATTCAGCAGAATGTCATTCACTTCACCGGCGTCAATTTGCCTGCATCCCATGCGGCAGCGGGCGTGGCGGGAGTACACCAGTAAGGATGTATCACGTTTAAATGGCAATACATCGCCCTGTATTTCAATACGCTCTTGTTGGGCCAGATTACCCCGCTGGTTGGATTTTACCCAGAAATAAAAAGCAAAAGCGGCTACCAGGGCCAACATCGGAAATATCTTTTTTTGCACGGTGCAATTTACCGAATGTTATAGTATATGTAAGATGTAACGTGTTGAATGGCTTCATTTTAACAAGTGAATGGAGTAGAATCAGCGCATTCAGCAGGAATTGAGTAATTTTGCGCCCGATGCGTAAAACAGTAGCACTACATACTTTAGGCTGTAAATTGAATTTCAGTGAAACGACGGTGTTGGGGCGTATGCTGGAGCAGGAAGGCTATGAAAACAGGGATTTCAGTGATGTGGCCGATGTGTACGTTATCAATACCTGTTCGGTAACAGAAAATGCAGATAAGGAGTGCCGTCAGTTGGTACGCCGGATTCAAAGAATGGCACCGGATTCCATGGTAGTGATTACAGGATGTTACGCGCAATTGAAACCCAAGGAAATTGCCTCTATCCCCGGTGTGGATTTAGTGTTGGGGGCCGCTGAGAAATTCAATATTACCACCCACCTGCATGGACTCACCAAATCAGGTCAGGCCAAAGTGTGCAGTTGTGATATTGAGGATGTCAATATTTTTACCGCTTCACATTCAGTACACGAGCGAACGCGTGTGTTTTTAAAAGTACAGGATGGTTGTGATTATAACTGTAGTTTCTGCACCATACCTATGGCCCGAGGTAAGAGTCGGAGTGATGAAATGGAGCAGGTGTTACAAAATACCCGAACAATTGCCGAAGCCGGTGCTAAAGAAGTTGTGTTAACGGGAATCAATCTGGGAGATTTTGGAAAAGGATTGCACGGTGGCCGTTTGAAGGAAACAACTTTTTTCGATCTGATTAAACTGCTGGAAAGTGAAAGTCCGGTTCGCCGTTTTCGCATATCGTCTATAGAACCCAATTTGTTGAGTGATGAAATGATTCGATTTGTGGCGGAGAGTGAAAAATTCATGCCTCATTTCCATATTCCATTACAGAGTGGCAACAATAAAACATTGGCCGCTATGCGTCGCCGTTATCAAAGGGAGTTGTACAAAGACAAAGTGATGCTTATCAAACAACTTATGCCTCACTGTGCGATTGGTGTAGATGTTATTGTGGGGTTCCCGGGTGAAACCGATGAGGATTTTGAAGATACGGTGCAATTCATCCGATCGCTTCCGGTGTCGTATCTGCATGTGTTTACCTACTCAGAGCGGGATAACACACAGGCGCTGCAAATAAAACCTATTGTGCCGGTTTCAGTACGAAATGCGCGCAACAAAGTGCTTCGCACGCTAAGCTATGAAAAGCTGATGGCATTTACCCGTGAGCAAACGGGAAGTACCAGACCAGTATTATTTGAAGGAGTGAATAAAAACCAGATGATGGAAGGGTACACAGACAATTACATTAAAATTACTGCGCCCTTTAAAAAAGAATGGATAAATGAGATTGTAGACTGGACAATGTAGCGGCTACGGGAAAAACTTTTCTTTGAGCTTAGTAAAATAGGATTCGAAGTATTTGAAAGAGAGATGTGCTACCAAAATAGAAAGCAGGGTGTAAAGGGGTAATTTAATAATCCATGAATGAAATTCGATGAATTTTAAACTTCCCAGTGTTTCGAAAGGTATTTGACTCCACAAAGGAGTAAAGATAAACTCTGTGAAGTAGTATGCAAGTGGAAGGTGATAAATATAAAGCCCGTATGAAATCTTTCCAATGTAAACTGAAATACGGTGATTAAGGAATGAACCTACCGGTTTAAAATGCCAGACGTTTTCTTTAGCCTTAAGGATACCCCCGATAGCAACCAACGGGAATAAAATCATCTTTGAATTGTCTCTGATGATTAAGCAGGCAATAAAGCCGATACACAACAGTAACTCAAACCACTTACTCTTTAACCAATGGGGAATGTTTGAATCCTGGAATATCAAAACACCCATCGCCCCTATCAGCAAACTGTAAACCCGTGGAAACAATCCGGAATAGTTGTATGCTGAAACTGAAGGAAATAAATTCAAAGAAAACTGAAGAAAACAAAGAATCAAAATAATAACAGTAGATAAGAGTAGCCAGTTTTGCCGATGCGTTAGCAAAAGTACGAACAAAGGCCAAAGCAAATAAAATTGTTCCTCTACCGAAAGTGACCAGAAGTGGACTACTGGTGTATGCGGAATGTTGTAATATACGCTAGCATAATTAAAAGTGTACGTAAATAAGTATACACTCCATTCCCTAACTCCGGGTGTATCAAAAATATATAGCGCTATTAATACTGTATAATACAGGGGAAAAATCCTTAAAGCGCGTCGGCCGATAAAATTTTTAAACTTAAGTTTAAATGAACCTTTTGACCGAATCAGAATCCCTGTAATCAGATATCCGCTTAAAACAAAAAATAAATCTACTCCAATAAATCCGGCGTTGATTTTCTTACCTATGAAGTATGCGAAATGTTGAACAAAAACCAACAAAATGGCTATAGCTCTGATTCCGTCTAATGCCTGGATGTAGCCTCGCATTAACTAATTGGCTGGAAAAAAATTATTTCAAAAAATGGGGTAACTAAACACATGCGATTTAATTGAAAGGGGTGTTCCATTCTTTGTCTCCCAGGTACTCATCAAAGATTCGGCGGCTTTCCGGGGTGCTGAGCACTTCTAAATGTCTACCATGGTGCATATCAGTCCCTACATACGTTACCAAATCATTTTTCAACAAGTACCTCGCGGCTTTAGCAGCCTCGTTACCATAGTAGCCGGTGAGCGACAATAAATTAATTTGTAAATGAAATCCGATTTCAGCCCAACGATGGTACACCTTGTAATTACCGTAAGTGTAGCCATATCTTTCAGGGTGTGCAAGAATCGGCTGGTAGCCTTCTGTAAAAATGGTGAAGGAAATATCTTCTACATGATCGGGCATGAATGCGAATGGGAACTCAGTCAGGATGATATTGTCTTTAATGGTTAAAAGTGGTTCTTTTTTATAGAGCAGTTCCAGAAAGTAGGAATCCATCATATATTCCGCTGCGGCTTCCACTTCAAAATCTATCTCCTGAAGAACCAATTCCTTTTTTAACCGGTTTAACGCATGAGAAATGGTTTCTGGCGTATTGGGATACAAATCACTAATGATATGAGGAGTGGCTATCGAGCGCTCAATACCCAGTTCCATTAAACCTTTAATAAGTGTAATGGATGTTTCAACATCCGGAGACCCATCATCAATTCCAGGTAAAATATGCGAATGGATATCGGTACGGATGGGGAAGTATCCTTCCGGCACAACCGATTTTGATTTAGAAAAGAATCTTAACATATTTCCCCATTTCAACGATAAATGTACATTTGATAAACTTAGCGCAGCAGTATTTAAGATAATTTAATGTAAATATAAAAATTAGCTGCACCTGAGGGTTTCTTAATAGCTACTTTCCATTCAAGAGGCTGCCATTCTTTAGCGAATTGATCAATCCAACTGCTAAACTTTCTGTGCCTTACATGACTGCTTTTAACTTCGTCTACATCATATGCATAGATGATAACATATTGTCGAGCAGTGTTGAATAAATCGCTCATGTATTGATGGTATAATTCATCTTCCATTAGATGATAAATTACATCCAAAGAAAGGGCTAAGTCGCTTTTAAACAAATGGGAAGATTCCTTAAATGTCGCTGGATGGTATAAAAAGAAACTCTTTGTATTATCTTCCGAAAATTGTTGCATACACATTTTTATTGCGGTAACCGACACATCCAAACCGATGTATTGAGGATATCTTGCCAAAGAGAGCTGATGTCCGTCACCACTACCAAATTCAATGACACTATCAATGTTAAAATCCTGTACAAATGTGTTCAGAAAAGTAGCTTTATATTCGGCATTCTCACCATAGGAGCCGCTACCGGAATGTCCTCCGTTGGCATAACGTTTTTCCCAATATGTTACTGTATTAGTATAATAATTACCACCTCTTTTTTTAAGCAAGGATTTCAGCCACTTCATCACTTTGTATCATTTTTTCTATAATACTGTGGAATCTTTATCAACGGCTTTAAAATAGAAACAATAAAAGGGAAAGGTATTTTATTTTTTTTCATTGCCAGATAGTCTCTACGGTTGGCACGTAAGCGTTGCATCATGCTGCTATTGCTTTGCCCTCCCCTACGCATTTTAACCAGCAATTTGGGCAAATAGTATGAGGAAACCTGGTGGACAAACAGATATCTCGACATAAATTCGTAATCTGCTGCACTATAGAAATGGTTTTCATACCCGCCATATTGGTTTACCAGAGAACGCTTGATATAGAAAGTTGGATGTGCAGGCATCCAACCATACTTAAATCGGCTCCGTTTAAAGGGTTTCCCCTTCCAAGTTCGGTAAATTTTATTAATATCATCAGGATCTACATATTGCAGATCTCCATATATAGTATCTACAGGATTTTGTTTAAAAGTTTGTACGATGGTGGATATAACATCATTTGAAGCTAGGACATCATCACTATTCAAAATACCGATAATATCACCTGTAGCCATCTGCATTCCTTTATTGATAGCATCATACATTCCTTTGTCTTTTTCAGATTTCCAGTTGGCTATTTTGTCATGATACTGATGGATTATTTTGATGGTACTGTCGGTTGATAATCCGTCAACAATTATATATTCAATATTCTGATAATCCTGACGTAAGACAGATTCAATGCAATCTTTTAAGTATTGTTCAGAATTAAAAGTTGGAGTAATTATAGTAACACGCATGGAATTCATTCAGTCGCTTATACTCGAAAGTACATCAGATCACTTTAGAAAATGTAATTAAATTATTTCATATATTTCGTTCTACCAGTATATTTTCCATTACCAGCATATCCATGTGGGTTCTTGTAAAACATGCGAGTGCTTCTTCCGGGCTATTTACAATTGGTTCATTTTCGTTAAAAGAAGTGTTAAGCAATATAGGTACGCCTGTTTTTTTACGGAATGTGTCTATTAATGCATAATATCTGGGGCTAATGGACGCGTCCACTGTTTGTAATCTGCCAGAACCATCCACATGTGTTACAGCAGGTATTTCTTTACGCTTTTCCATCTTTATAGGGAACACTCTTTCCATAAAAGGTACAGGTTCATTTACTTCAAAATACTCATCTACATATTCTTTTAAGATGGAAGGTGCAAAAGGACGAAAACTCTCTCTGCGTTTTATTTTAAGATTCAGTATTTCTTTTGCATCTTGTCTTCGAGGATCAGCGATAATGGATCTCCCCCCCAATGCTCGAGGTCCAAATTCGGCTCTTCCGGTCATCCACCCTACAACTCCTCCGTCTATCAGTTGGTTCGTTATCCTATCGTAAAGTTCCTCATCAGAAAGCTCTTTAAATGACACATTTTTTTGTATCAATACCTTTTTAATCTCATCGTTAGAGAATCGGCTTCCGGTGTACGCAGATAGTATTTGAGGTTGCCGCTCAATCCCTGCAACTATATGCTGAGTATATAAAGCTGCTCCCATAGAAATTCCGGCATCATGACCGGCTGAGGGTATATAGATTTTTTGGAATGGAGTATTACGCGTAATTTTTCCGTTTGCAACACTGTTTTGAGCCACACCTCCGGCAACACATAAATTGGTGAGTCCGGTTCTTTTATGCAAATCATTTAACATGTGAAAAATAACTTTTTCAGTCATTCGCTGAACAGATGCGGCCATATCTTTATGGAACTGTGTCAATGGTTCATCTTTAGACCTTGCCTGACCAAATTGTTCTATCATAAATTCTGAATACAAATTGGCAACTACTGGTATATGATTATCTCCATAACTGATGATTCCCTGAGTGCCTTTTCGAAAATATTTCAGATTCAGTTTAAATAATCCGTTTTCAGTAAGTTCTATAACATCTTTTAACTTATCCATGTATTTAGCTTCGCCATAGGGTGCCATTCCCATCACTTTGTACTCATCACCATAATGTGGGAATCCTAACCACTGTGTGAATGCCGAATAAAAAATCCCGATAGAGTGAGGGAAATCAACACTATCAATCACATTTAAAGCCTTATCATTACCAACAGCGCGCATTGTAGTTGTAAAATCACCGGATCCATCAATGGAAATACATGCAGCCTCACTGAACGGCGATGCAAAAAATGCTGACGCCAGATGGCTTCTGTGATGCTCCACCATTACTAGTTTGTTTTTAAACTGAGATGCAGGAATTCCTGACATCATTTCCAATTCTTTTCCAATGGATTTTACCTGTCGACTATTTTGAAATCGATCTTTTACAACCTTTATACTGCCTGAAATGTTTTTTATCAGGTATAGAATTTTTTTCAAAAACTTAGCTCTGGGATCCCGACCAATTGCAAAGTAATTTACCTGTTCGATGGTAACTCCCGCTTCTTTCAGACAAAAGTTGATGGACTGTATTGGAAATCCTGCCCAATGTTTAACACGTGTAAATCTTTCCTCTTCTATTGCAGCAATCATTTCACCATCCACAAAAATAGCTGCTGAAGAATCAGCATGATATGCATTAATTCCTATGATAATCACTTTTTAATTTTTATTTGAATATTTCTTGTATCCTTGTCTTTCAATGAATGCACATTCAATTGTAGTATTTGGTATTTTCGATCAAAAAAATACATCATGAGAAATATTGCAGCATAAGCTACAATATTAAACCATGTATGATGGTCAATACCAAATGGCATAGACCATTTTTTATTATATGCAATCAGTAACAAACCGATTCTAATAACATTTATAGACCATAGCAATATCAAACCACCTATCAACCATTTAAATTTTGATAAAGCGGAGGCTGCTGTGGCAAGTATAAATGCAGCCCAAAAACTCATTACACCATAACCTACACAATCGTATGCTATTCGAACACCTGAACCACCTACGATTCGGATTATGAAGTTAGGTAACGTATAGGTTTCAAAACCCATAAGATACACAAAACCTTTTGTCCCCCAGATGAGTGAATGACTAACCCATGAAATTACGTCAAAATATTTGCTGATAAAAGGACTATAATATCCATCTTTTGCTGAAAGGCCAATAATTATCAAACTTCCAAAATAGAAAATGGAAAACAAACACAAGAACTTAAACACAAACCAAATAAATCCGTGTTTTCTAAAAGAATGATACAATCTTTTCATTAGGAGTTGAAGTATCCGTGAAATAATTCCAAGTACGAAGATTTTATTTTATCTAAATCAAGCACATTGTTAGCATATTTTGATGCGCCTTCACTGTATGTTTTTAATTCGCTGTCATTCATAGCCGCAAATTTACAAATTGCATTGGCAAGATTCTTAGGATTGGGTTCAACATTTAAACCCGCCTGTAGCTGTTCCAATCCATTCCAGGGCGTACCATTGCTCGTAATCACCGGTCTGCCAATACTCAGTGCTTCTATAATTGCATGGCCGAAGTTTTCACTTTTGCTGGGTAATATAAATACATGGGCTTTTAAAAGGATGCTTTTAACTGCTTCCGGCTCTAAAGCACCGTGATATACTACATGAATATTTTCAGGAAGGTTATGAATCACACTTAAACATCTTTGCCAATAATCATTGTCTTTTACTGGTCCATAGATGTGGTAATCGATATTCATGCTAATGTTTTGTAAACCCAAAAGCACTTCAAGATAATTTTTCATAGGACTAATCAATCCAATACTTACTATTTGAAGACAATTGGGTTGCTTTTCAGGGATTGGTAAATGACTGAATATTCTTGGAAAGTTGGATGCAACTGTTATGGGAGTAGCCTCTCCAAAAAGGGAACGAATACTGTCAAATTCAGATTTGTCAGTGGCATGAAAAATTACTCCTTTTTGAAAATTGAAACTTTTCCAAATATTGAAATATAATTTCTTTTTAAATGATTTCACTCCCAGAGCTTCGGGGTGTATCATTCCTCGAGGTGAAATAATTTTTAGAGGTCCCTTACAAAAGCACAATGGTACAATGGTAAAGCTCCAAGAAAACATTCCGTTAATATACAGTACATCCGGTTGAATTATCTTACATTGTTTTAATAGTGATTTCTTTCTATTTTTAACAGCACTATACCAAACTTTTGTTTGCGGATTAAATTCAACCCACTGGTTTTCCCGGACACCAATAGGTTCATCATTTAAATCTTTGTTGCCTGTGAAAACATAGAACGTAACATCTTGGTTGATTTGATTTACCAGATTTACAATGGACTGAATCGGTCCTCCGGCCCTGAAAGCCGGATAAAACCAAGGTATCGTAATTAATATTTTTAAATGGCTATTTTTCAAGACCGAATTTCATTATGTAAAACAGTTTGAGGGTTTTGCGGTCGTACATAAAATACATACTTCCATACCTGGATCATCACAAAAAGTAAAAAACTGGATTTCACCAAATGCCCTAATGCGGTTTGTAACTCACAATCCGGACGAATTGGGTAATAAAAAACAACTCCCATAAATAAAAGTAAACCGGGATAATACTTTGAATATCTGTAGAAAATTTTCAATGTTTCGCTGTAGAGTAATCCCAGTAAAAACATAAATACACAACCTCCCATTTTTCCAAAATTGATGTATCCATCCCCTACTGCACTAAGCCCCATTGAAGTTCCTCTTCCCAAAGGCATTCCACTATACTTGGTAAAAATCTGTTTATCACCTGCATTGAGCTTATTCGGTGCCAATAGCCTTGGCAAGAAGGCCGCTTCGAGAATCTGTAACAACTGTTCACCTCTTGCATGCGGAACCCTTTCGGGAACAGTCTTCATAATATTTGTAATGATAAAGCCTTGATTTATGCGTACATTGCTTGCACCAAGTTTTTCAGAATTAAATAACGAACCCCTCTTTTGTTCTTCTTCTTCAATGGTCTTTTGAAGGGTTTCTAAACCTGCTTCCTGGCCTTCATACCATGTTGCTTGCCTGTATCCACCTTTAAGCAATTGAATAGTAAGTGCTGCAACTACAAAAAAAGCTGTAAACAATGCTTTGGTTCTTGTGGATGGTTTATATTTTATACTAAAAACAGCGCCGATAAATATTGCCCACGTTAATAAATCATGGAACATGGCTTTTGCAAATGACGACAAAATGATTGAACCAAAAACCAAACTCATCACAATTAATCTGATTTTTTGTCTACCAAGAATAAGCATAAATGCACCAACAAATTTCAGATTCGCCAGTAATGCAAAAACGAATGCAAATGCGGCACCAAAAAACGAACCCAAAAAGCTGGCAGAAAACCCAATAGCTATGAACCAGTATGCCAACTGCGGATTCTTCCTAACAAATTGCTTAATGCCTTCAATATTTAATTTTTCCCCTTCGAGGTTTTTTGCCCTTAGGTGTAATCCGATGATAAAACATATAACTGCCGGCAATGCATAAGAGAAATACTCACTTTCAGGAATTTGCATTTTTAAAAATCCACGTTGAAATTTATCCAGTCCGGCATAAGCAAAAGTGGGTCCAACATAAAACTGAAGGCACATAAACGAGCCCAGAATATACCTCACCGGAACTACAGATCCAATTGAATTAAATAGTAAGGTGAACTGAAACAATGAAA
This sequence comes from Ferruginibacter sp., assembly GCA_019638635.1. Classification (GTDB taxonomy): domain Bacteria; phylum Bacteroidota; class Bacteroidia; order Chitinophagales; family Chitinophagaceae; genus Ferruginibacter. The sequence goes on from JAHBTM010000012.1 coordinate 40,227, forward strand.
TCATCAAAGCCAGGTAAGCATACCATGGTATGTGCATAAACACAAAACGAATAGGAATACCCAGCGCGAGAAAAATTATCCAGTTAAATTTTACCTGAAAAAGAGATTTCATTTACTTTTTATTGCCATCAACATGGCATCTCCCTTTTCAACAGGGGATTCCAATAAATGTTTTTGATTATTTCTGATGAGGTATAATGAATACCCATATTCCAACAGCAATTTTTGCGCACTTCCGGGTTTTACGCCCGATTTGGACTCAGCCCATTCCAAAAATTCGAATAAAATAACAGGAGCACTCGGCTGATTCAGCAATTGCTCTCCACCCATAAATGCGTAATATTCATAACCTTCAATATCAATTTTAATAACGTCAATGGAATTATTGAAATAGATGTTGGCTAATGAATTGATAGTGATTGATTCTATGGAATGACTGGATGAAGAGTACACATTAGACTGAGATCCTTTTCCAAACATAACATCCGGACTAAAAAAAGTAATCATTTGACCATTTTTTTGAGTCACAGCTTTATTAAGTATATCATAAGAAATAGGTGCATTTAATGCCACATTTTTTTCCAGATAGCTAAAAACGGTAGGAGAAGCTTCTACACCGACGACCTTAATTCCCGGCATTAATTTACAAAGCGGAATGGCAATGGTTCCGATGTTGGCTCCAATATCTAGCATATGCCCATTGTGGGGCAGCAAAGATTTCAACAATTCTATGATGTGAGGTTCATAGGCCCCGTTAATGTATAATTCGAACCCAATTGCCTCCTTAATATTCGGCACTAAAAACCGACCATACTGTCCATTTACAGTAATGTCTTTTAGATTATCCAACTTACTTCCAAGCAAAAATCTGGCTAATCTTTTTTTTCCTTTAAATTCAGGAAGTGATCTTAGTATCGGTCCTATATCCATAGGAAATTATTATCTAATTATTTTTTTTGAAGACAACCCTGTGTGCAGATACAAAATATTACAACCAATTTGCTGAACTTCTTCAAAATCAGCAGGAATAATGTTTCGAATTTTCATTTGTTCTTCATCGCTATCAAACTCAATACAAAGCATTAAAGTACTTTTCAGTGTTTGGAGTGCCCCCTGGAGTACTTCGTAATTTAATCCTTCTACATCAATGCTCACCAGACTGTAAAAATCAGTCTCAAAAGCTGATAATGCATCGTCCAATTTCATAACAGGTACATATACCGATTGCATGGCATTCGTTTCAGATTTTAGCTTAAAAGAACTGATTACGGGTGTTTTGGAAATATGAAACGGGAGAACTGCGCTGGAATCACTGCATCCAATTTTCAAGCAGATATCATAGGGGCGGTACCTACTAAAAAGTCTGCATAATTCTTCATTGGGTTCAATAACAATACCCCTTAGTCCCTTTCTATACAATAAATAAGTATTTGATATATCTGATGGGTGATTTGCTCCTACATCTACATACATAGATCCTTCCAGGTTATAGGAATTCAACATTTTCCAGATGATCCGGTCTTCACCATGCTGAGAATAAGAATCTTTAACACTAGCTAAATGATTCTTCCATGCCACAAAACGTCTTTTGTATTTCCCCAAAAAAGGGAGCTTATTTACAAGAAATTTTTTCATAAACGAACAGGTTATTACTTTGCTTTAGGCATAAAAACAACATCACACCACGCCAGTGAACCTTTTCCGTAAATTGGTTCATAAAAATCCTGGATATAATAACCCCATTCATGTAGATACTTGGATACATCGTGAAATAAGGGTTGTTGCTTGTATTGTTCCTTAAAATACGTCTCCATAAAAATGAGTCCTATCGCTTTTTTACTTAATAAAGATTCAGCCCCCTTAAGGGCGTTTAACTCACCACCTTGTATATCCATTTTTAAGACATCAATCTTCTCGATATTATTTTTTAAACAAAATTCATCAATGGTTGTAACCGGAATAGAACTAACAGAAATGTTTTTAACCTGATTATCAGAACTCAGACCTATTGTATCGGGTTCAAATGTAGAATTGGTGTCCATATTTACATTTTCATAAAATGTTTTTGTACCAGTAACATCCGCAATCCCGATGTTAAATGGTTTTATGCTCGGGAAGTTACTAATCTTTGATATCAAAATCTGATATGCCATATCAAAGGGTTCGAATGCAAAAATTTCCGCATCAGGAAAAGACTCTGCATATTTTAGTGAAACGTTACCGCGATTAGCTCCAACATCAAAAATTACTTTAACCTTGTTTCCGGCAAGTTCCTTTTGTTGAACAAAAATATCTTGCTTAAATTCGGATTTCTTTACTGATTGTAAATATCCGGTACCATGTACTTCAAACCCGAATTTTGATAAAATTCGATTTAATTTATTCTTATTGATTTTCAACATCCGTGTTAATCTTACTGATAGATTCAATTAATCTTTTATTATATATATCAAACGGTCCTTCATACATTTCTTCCTTCATTTCCTCCGGTCGAATGCTGGCAAATTTTAAAAACCGATGCATAATTACAATATCATCCGACAAAAATGCTGCCCAGTAGCTAAACGTACTTCCATATGTTCCCACAAAAATCTTACTCTTGCTCAGTAAAAATAAATCCACTATATCTGGATTCCCCTCTACCATATTAACTTCAGGCATTTGAAACAACTGCTTAAACTCATCTTTGTACCCATCGGTAAAAACAGATACGGGCAGTTTTTGATTCACATTCCGTATGCCGCTAATTATATCTGTATAATATGTTTCAGGAGTACGAACATGACCTCCATTGTACTCTTCACCAGGCAACAGCTTACGAAAATCGCCCATCCTGATATGCACCCCTACAATTGGAGGTGTTAATTTCATAATGAGTTGAAGCATTGCAGGCTGAATCATATCCAAGAACAGTTTTTTAACTAAAGTCCGATGTGGCTTTAGTTGTTCGAAGTAATAGTTAGAAGATGGTAATGCCTCGAAAATATATACTTCATTTTTAGGATGATTTGACAATTTCCTTAACTCAGGTTCAGGAATGACTTTTGAAAAGCGGCATTGAACAGATAACCATATATGTAGCAGACGTTCAGCTAATACGTTCTTTTGAAAAATAAAATAACCAGCGTAATGACGTTTCACCTTTTCACTTCTGAGGTATGGCCCGATTTTTATCTGATGATAGCCTGTAACATGTAATGGCAAATCATTGATATGCGCGAATACAGCAGCATGCAGCAAGGGAAATAGTTGATTCCCTAGTCCTGCCTTAGGTATTTTACACCAAACTAAACTCATTTATAATTTAATGATACTTCCAATGCCTGTGCTACCGTTTCATATGAGTACAATGATAGTATCTTACTGTTGCAACACTTTACCACTTCAGGTTTTAATGTCATTGAACTAATTAATGCTGTTGTTAATGAGTTCAAATTTTCTGATTGAAAGGTAAAGCCATTTACTCCTTCTTTAACCAGATCGCTATAACAGCCACATTTATCACTTACAATCACTGTTTTTCCAGCGGCCATAGCCTCATTCACTGCCAGCCCCCAAGTTTCACCCGGGCCAGCAGAAGGCAAAACAAATACGTTACAGGCTGAGTATAATGCCGGCATAGATTGTTGATTCTGAAAGGGAAGTGTTTTGATGTTTGCTGAAATGGTTGCAGCCTCTATAACTGAATCTTCCAAGGGGCCATTTCCTGCCATGATTAAATAAACGGATTCTTTCTTAGATATTTGATTAAACGCCTCTATAAGAGTTAGAGGTGATTTTTTCTTTTCCAGTTTGCCGGCAAACAAAAACACAAAAGCATCTTCCGGGATATTCAATTGCTGTCGATACTCTTTCGCACGCGAAATACAGGCCTTATCCGTACAGGAAAATCTTGAGTTATCTATTGCATGAGGAGCAAATATTAATTTACTCTCCTTAATTCCTGCATTCAGGAAATAATCTTTATTATGTTTTCCAACATAAAATGCAACAGAAACATGTTTATAAATATACCGCAAAAACCATTTTCTGAGCATTCGTTTAATAGGAGGTGTGTAGTCCAGCAAATGTGAATCACCTCGAAAAAAAACAGGTATTCTGCCGGCGAAGTATCTTAACACTTTCAAATGACTTTGAAACGACCAACCGAAAACCAAAACAGCATCGGCTTCAAAATTTTCAATTTCGTTTATAAGAGTAGGATTCACCATCCCTTTAAAATGGTGAGTTCCTTGGTCGGATGCTGTATTTCTTACAAATATGTATGGATACCCATCCAGTAGAGGGATGTCCCACTGAATTACTTTACCAAAACCGGGATCAAACTTATTATCTAAAACAGACTCACCCCATGTATAAAAAACTTTTATTTGTATATGGCCACGCCTACTTATCAATGAAAATAATGGTGCATTGTACTGAATTGGATGAGAGGTAATAATGGCTAATTTTTTCATCATCTTATTACTTCGAGAAACTGAATATACACCGTTTCATAATAGTATTTTGAGGGCTGATAGACAACTCCTTTTCGGCTAATTGCACCTTTGTAATCAAACGCAGGTAAACAGGAAAAGTCTACTGGCAGTACTTTAGGGTACACATTGTCTCTGATATAGCGAAAAGAGTACGACATGTCTGTTGAAAACCAAACATCTAATCCGCAGGCAAGATATTCAAACACTTTGTTCGAAACCGCATGAATAGTGTTCTCTGAAAATGGCTTATACATAACAATACCTACGTCATATTTTTTTAGAACTTCAGGAAGAGAATCATAATCAACTCCCCCATGAAATCTAATTTTATTGATATCACATTTATTTAGTAATGCAACAGCTTCCTGATCAATATTATAGGCATATACATCCAGTTCAATGTCATTCTTTGACTGAATCCAATCCGTTAGCTCTTGCAGATACATGTTCTTGTACCCCAGAGACCCTACGAACACCAACCGGATATTAGATGGACTAGATGAATTGTTTCTATTTTGTGTAATCCAATGTTGAGGAGGATAATTGGGGATTATTTTGAAAACAGACTCTTTTATTGATTCTAGATGATGATCTCTGCGAAACATTGCCATCCTTTCTTCATTGGTTTGTGAAATCCACGAGAAACCTTTGGGATACATTTTAATTTCCATTTTATGCATGAACCTTGATAGCTTCATCCCCTGTTCATATTGCTTTGGAGAAACGTATTCGTGATAGTGTACCATTAACCGCACATTCCTCCGTATTTTCTTATACCATAATGCTGGCCAGGATGAGAGTGTTTCAAAGTATATAACCGTATCAGGCCTAAACAATAAAAGCTGAATCAAAGTACTTAAATAATATACTACGTAATCTACCCATCTAAAATAAGACTTGTGCTTAACACCGGGGCGGCTGATTCGAACTGCATCTAATTTGAAGGGCTTCAGTTTCAAATCAGATCTTAAACAACTACTTGAAACACGAAGTTTGATGTCATGTTGTTTTGATAAAAATGTAACAAAGTTCATACCTGGTGGATATGCTTCGAGTGGCTGAAAATGAACTACAAAAACTTTTTTCAACGTAATCCTGTTACAATTTGTATAATTTCTTTTAGTCTGGATTGATGGTCGTAGCCAGATTCGTAGCATCTTTTATATCCCTTTTCAGCTATCTGCTTCCTTTGGGTTTTGTCAGACAAATACATTTTCACTTTTATTAGTAACTCCTCTTTGGTATCAAAAAATACAGCTTCTTCATTTTCACGAAATAACTGCTCATGTACAGCAGAGCGTTCAGCCAACATGAACACTTTAGATGCCGGTATCTCAAAAGTCCTGCTATCTTGCTCATCTCGATTCATATGTCTTAAAAAATGTAACGCAATATCCATCCCACATATAGTCTTAATGTAAGCATCACCGTAAACGGATGGTCCTTTATAATAGGGCTCTATAATCTCCCAATACTTTTTATCAGGCCAGTCGTTCCCGGTTACATATACTGCTATTCCATTTAAAATTAAATGGGCAATGAATGACGCTCTATCTTCTTCATAGGTACCTACAAAGCCAACCTGACAGGAGTACTTATTAATATCATCACCCTGCAAAACAATAGGTCTGTTAAATTCAGGATCAAAAGAACGGTAGCAAATATGTACATTTTTGGCACCTTCTGACTTAAGTTCATGTAGGTTGGTTGTGCGCTGCACAAAATGATAATCTACCAAAGATGCTGTTGAATGGGTTAATCTCCAGGAGTATTTCCTGCTTCCAAAAGGGTCATCCGTAATAACGTTCACTATTTTAATTTCTGGTATATAGGATGATATTTTTTTTAATGTTCCTGGTTGTAAAAAAATTCTATTATCAATCCATAATATGTCCGGTATAAATTCCCTGGAGAGTTCGTAAATTTTTCTATTGTATCTATTTATTCCCGGGCCCCAATTAAAATGGTGGTGAAACTTTTCCAGAATACCTCCGCAGTACACATAGCTATCAATATCTAGCGGAATGATTTGAAAACCCATTTTTGCAAGAGCGGTAAATCTCCTATAGGAATTGGAGGAAACATGCATGCTTCCGGAATACAATATTTTAAGGCTTGCCATTTAAAATGAAATGCTGTTGTATCAATAATTCCATTCTGGTAACTTGAGCATGATACGTATTATCATGAGCATAGCTCTGTCGCTGTTGAACTTTGTTTGAAGCATTGAAAGATTCTAAGTTGCTTATTACTTTCGAAAAAAGCAGACTCAAAGATTGATTGTTTCGTTCAGCAGGCATTTCGACCAACTCCCGCTTATTGTCGTACTCTGTAATAAAACTAGAGATGATTACTTTCCCAATGCTCAAATATTCCAGTACTTTGTGATAGTTTGTACCAGTTTCAGGATCATCCCCCGGGAAATAGCAAATTAAAAATGCATCCATACTTCGTAAATCTTCAGCCAATTTTTCAGTAACAACCGGTCCATGAAAGATAACATTTGAAAATTGTTGCATTGCTTGAATAAACTCCTGCGTTTGGCTGTCTTCTCCACCACCAATATTGGTGTGTTTTGAATTATATGCTCCCCATAAATTAAATTCAATTTCAGGGTGGCTTTTAATAATGTTCAATAATGTTTTTCTGTCAATATCTTTTCTTGTTAAATTACCTGACATACCTACGCGAATTCTACCATCATTATTTTCTTTCTGATCAAAATATTTTAAAAATGCATTAGATAACCCGTGTTGAATTTTGTAGGATGGAACAGCGTACTTGCCATATTTTTTTCTTATCTGATCAGTAGTTGAAAAAATAATATCTGCTCCTCTTGCGCTAAGTATCGCTGTTTGATTCATTGGCTCATCAACAGGATGAAATACATGTAATCTGGCAGGTATATATTTTAACGGGATAAAATCTCCCAAATCAAATGACCATACAATATCGAAATCTTGTTGGATGACGGCCATTAGTTTCTTTACATGAAACCTCATTAAGTAATGAAATAGCCCTGTGGCATGAAATTTAATCTGAAAAGGAAACCATAACCGATGCTCAACGAAATAGAGGTTTGGTTCGCTAATTACCGGGTGTATTTTAATTGCTTCTTTTCTGTTAGTAGGTTTAATATCAATAGGGTTGAGAAAATACACAGTGTTATTTCTTCGTGCCAGTTCTACAGCATAATGATGTTTTGAAACAAACATTTTCCCCCAGTATTGAGGTGAAATGATTAATATTTTTTTATTTGTTAGAGCCGACATGTCACTATATGACTATTAAGGACTGTTCAATCTTTTCTATCAATTCTACTGTTTTCATTGATTCATACATATTGGTCTTTTCTGATGAATTATTCAGAATATGACTTAATACATGATTATAGACTATATGATGATTGCTCATAGAACCTTCATAAAATCCATAATCATTTGCCGGGCTACCTATTTTCAAGCGTACCGTCTCTACTCCCTGCACATGTATATAATCAAGGTTATTCAAATACGCACCACCGATTTTCACAATACCCGTTTCACCAATGAGTGTAACTGATCCTTCGACATTCTTGCTGTAGGCATTGGTAGTAAAATGTATTGCGCCAGTAGACCCATTTTCGAAACAAAGTGAAGCGACCACTGTGTCGGGAAATTCTGTGCAATTATGATGGAGGAAATTTTTAGCATAGCCACTTGCGCGTTGAACAGGCCCCATCCACCAATACATCAAGTCTATAAAATGGCTAAACTGTGTAAAGAGTATGCCTCCATCTATCGCTTTTGTGCCTCTCCAGTCATCAGCGTAATACTCTTTGTTTCTATTCCAGAATCCATTGACCTGGATACTGAGTATTTCGCCTAACTGTTTGTTCTGAATTAAATCCTGTACAAATTCTACCGGAGGATTATATCGATTTTGCTTTACAATAAATAGCTTTCTGCCTGTCAATTCCGACGCCTGAATCATCAATGTACAATCTGAACTTCGGATTGCCATTGGTTTTTCACATATTACATGCAATCCTGATTCCAAACCAAGAATGCTATGGGTTGCATGGAATCCATTAGGCGTGCAAACAACCAATACATCACCTTGAGATTCATGGAGCATACGTTCTAAAGATGTGTAAGAACGCGCATGAAAACGATTCGCAAATTGAGCGGATTTTTCAGCATCCACATCACAAACTGCAATCAATACCCCCGTTTTACTGATTATTTCTGCATGCCGTGTAGCAATTCTACCACATCCAACCAATAAGTACCTAACTATTACATTTTTTACCATCTGTAAAATTCATATATTACAACCAACATACTTCTGTATGCCTTTTTACTTTCTGAATTTTTTAATAATACCACGTACCCGGTGTTTGTACTGCTGAATTTTATAGTGACGTTCTAATTGATTGCAAGCATTAATACGCTCGGTATCATTCAAAGGACACTTCGTATTTTTCAATGCTGCCATCTTCAATTGGTACCTCATTTTATCCTTATCTGCCTCATTATCTTTATATTTTTCTGATTGTGGATGGTCTCTGCTGAAAGCAACAACGCCTTCTATTAATAGCACCGGATAGCTTGCAGCCATTTTTAACCAACACTCCATATCACCAAGCTGGTTCAACCCTGAAAAGCGACCCAGTGATTCAAAAGCATCACGCCGAATGATAACTGAAGAAGGAGCATTTCCAAAAAGGAATTTACCACTCAAAAAAGACATCCTATAACTTTCTTCAGAAGTAAGAAAAATCGGAAATGGTTGATTGAATCCAATGAGTTTAACTAACCCAAGTGCAACCTCAGGAAATGCCTCCATTCTATTTATCAATACATCCAACCCATACGGATACAACACATCATCTGAATCCAGGTACTTTATATACTTTCCCTTTGCATATTCGGCTGCACAATTTCTATTTGGATAATCTGTTAAGTTTTTATCGTTTACATACACTTTAATACGGCTATCTTGTTGTTCGTAATACCTCGCAATATCCACTGAACTATCAGTTGAGCAATCATCAACAATTATCAGTTCAAAATTTGTGTATTTAGAATTTAACACACTTTCAATCGCATCCCGAATATATAATTCACGGTTGAAAACAGTCATCAGGACACTCACCAGCGGAGAAGGTTTATCCATATTCATTCTATACCTTAATTCGTAAAATGTAGCGTAAGCATTTAATATAAATTCGTATTTGTTCTATATCCAATTTTTTAATCCCGGATAAAATAAAACCTGAATAGCGTTTAATTCTACCAGATTTAATTTTCTGAATATGTTGACGAGTAAGCTTACAATCGGGAGCAAGCAAATATTTCCATTTTAATTTCTCACCTTCTGGAATATACTTTTTCTGATCCGACAACTCCTGATCAGGGTGTCGGCGTTGCCAAACAATCCCATCCTGGAACAACACAACCGGGTTCTTCAATGACAATCTGTACCACATATCTGTATCACTAATCATTCTTTGATTAGAAAATGTTCCAGCCTCTTCAAAGTATTTCTTTTTGATGATAGTTGCCAACGGTCCCTTATGAAACAACCCTGGTCCGAAAAAATGGTATAAATAACTTTCATATGGATTGAGCATAAATGGAAATGGTCTTTCAATATCAGGTCGTGAAGTGCAGATACCCCAGGCTGCATCGGGATATTTTTCCATACCTTCTACCAATATTTTAAGACCGTTTGGGTAGATATAATCATCTGAGTCAACATATTTTAAATATTTCCCACGTGCAAGTGAAGCAGCATAATTCCTATTGGGATAATCTCCGACATTTTTTTCGTTTACGTACAATCGGATACGTTTGTCATTAG
>JAHBTM010000120.1 GCA_019638635.1 Ferruginibacter sp.
TTGCACGGGCATCTGATAAACGCTGGTTGTACTTATTGCTACCCTTGCTATCGGTATGTGCAGAAATTTCAACTTTAATATTCGGGTTGGCTTCAAACATGGCTACGAGTTTATCTAACTCAGGATAAGATTCAGGACGCAATTCAGACTTATCGTAATCGTAGTACACATTGTTCACTACAACCGGTTTCTCTACCACAATCGGATCCAGGCAAATGTCAGGATTCATCAACTTCAGCATACTTAAATTAGCCGGCTCTGCAATACGCAATTCATTGGTCACATATCCTTCATTGCTGGCAACCGCTTTCAGCGGCATAAAGTCATCAATCGTGAAGCTGTACGATCCATCCATACCGGCTTTTTGTGTACCCATGGTTTGGTTATTGGATGGATTAATCAAACTCACGGTAGCTCCGGGGAGTGGCTCTTTGGTTTCACAATGCACTACGATACCCGAAATGGTTTTAGGTAAAATGGTACGTTGCAGCGCAAAAATTTCCAGGCAGCAGGAAGCATCGCGATCGGAACTGAACAAAACATCTTCCAGAATATTGGAAGCTTTTCCCTGGCTGGCAAAATAAATATCATCTTTGTTTGAGTTCAATGGGGCACCGAAGTTTTTCACTTCACCCCAAGAGCCTCCGGGCGTTCCTTTTACATAATACAAATCCATTCCACCCATACCTACGCGCCCGTTGCTGGAATACACCAGGCTTTGTGAAGGTACATGATAATACGGTGCCTGATCATCATTGGCCGTATTGATACCGGGGCCCATATTTACCGGTGGGGTGGCATTGTCGAGTTCATCGAGTGTTGTCATCCATAAATCAAATCCACCAAAGCCTCCGGGCATATCACTTGAGAACAATATTGTTTTTCCATCGTTCATCCAGAAAGCCTGTTGAGCATTGTAACCGGGCATGTTGATGGCTTCGGGCAATGCAACGGGGTTTAACCATTTCCCATCTTGCATCTTACTGATATATAAAGAAGATGATTTTGTTCCGTTTCCGATGGTCCAACGGTTGAAGATGGCTTTGCTTCCATCCGGGGAAAAAGTAATCGCTCCCTGATGTACATCATTCATCTCGGGCAGACCTACTTTAGCCGGAGCAGAGAAAGTTCCATTGGTATAAGTAGCCTGATATAAGCGGTTGTTATTTACCTGCAGTTTAGGGGCACCTTCTTCAGGTTTTGATGAAGTATAATACACGGTATTATCAATCCACACCGGCGCATATAAACCTCCGGTGTCAGCCAATCCGGTTACTTTGGTTACTTTATACTGACTCATATCTACCGCATCTGTCTGTACTTTTTGATATTGTAAACTGGCCAGCTCTCTTTGTGCGCTTTCGCGGATAGGGTCATTCTCCGTATAACTGTTCAGGAATTCGTTGAACATTCCTTCAGCTGCTTCATTTTGTTGCATGGCACGTAAAGTGGTTGCGTAATGAAACCTAGCCAGCGGGAAGCGCTCTGTTTTCACTGCATCCTGATAGTAGGGTAAAGCCTTTTCATGGAAATGCAGTTTACGATAGCTTTCAGCCAAATTAAACATAGCCTGTTCTTTATCACTCACTGCCACTTTTTGCTTGGGTGCAGCGGCGCGGTTGGCACCATACGGGGAAAATCCACCAGATGTTCTGGCTTTCACTTTACCTTTTCCCAGTGCTTTTTCATACCACCTGGCGGCAGAATAATAATCGCCTTTGGCATAGTATTGATCAGCTGCTTTAACGTATTCATAATTTACCTGGGCATGAAGTGATAATCCTCCAAAAACCAGTGCCAGCATTAGTAAGCTCTTTTTCATATCTTATCTTATTACAATTCTATTAAGTTGTTGAGTAATCCTGTTCAGTACATATTATAAACGTGGACAAATAAATTCTGCTTCCGGTGTTCTCACTTTTGTTTTTCCGATGAAAGAAACCGAAACTTCAAAGCTGTTTGAACCATTTACATATTTACCTAAATCTGACGCATTGATATCGTAACTCACGCCCACCATGAAGTTCTTATGTACAAACCCAGCATAAGGTGATACCGCATCTTCAAAACGATAATTCGCACCGAGCATTAAATCAGTATTGGCAGCTGCCTTGAATTGTGCGTAGGCTCCGAGCATCTTTTCTTCTGCCGTTCCCTGGCGCAGATACAACAAATTGGGTGTAATGCTGAAATTTGAATTCACTGCTATGCGCATACCGGCATGAGCGGTATAACGGATAGGGATTACCGCACCATCTATGTTGCTGAACTGATCTTTAGGTTTGGTAATATGAGACATTGCAAAACCACCATAGATGTTTGCTTTTTTACCCGGTGTTCCATCGAAATACAGTACTCCGGCGCCCATATCAAATGAAGAAGTTGTATTGTTTGCGATGATATCTCCTGTAGGGTTGGAAGGATTGTATCCGGTGATTGGATTCCACTGATCGCCGAAGGATAATTTATTCGGATTGAACCTGCGTTGGATAAAACCAAACTGCATTCCAATCACTACGCGATGTGTTTCATTCACGCCAAATCTCAAACCGGTGAAGGCTGCATTACCGTAGGCGGTAGTATAATTGTACCCTCCATCGCCTGCTGTTTGATTCAGGGCGCTGATACCAAAGTTTGCGTTCTTGTTGGTTTGAAAATCAACCGATACTCCGGGCGTGGAGAATGGTGATGTGATATTCCCCCACTGGGTACGATAAATGGCCGATGCACGCCAGTCGCCATCGAATACACCGGTCAAAGCCGGGTTCAGCCATGAAGGGTACACATAATACTGTGTAAAATGCGGATCAACCTGTGCCTTTACGTTTTGCATGGCCAGCGTGAGG
>JAHBTM010000121.1 GCA_019638635.1 Ferruginibacter sp.
TAAAACCTACAAGTTGATTGTTATTCCAACATTCAAACCATTGCCCCCGAAAGGGGTATTTTTGAGCCGTTTCTTATTGTATTTTCCCCGGGGATACACGTATCCCTTCCCCCTATTTTGAATGTACGATTTTTTTTTGAAATGTTGAAGTTTTTTGGGGGTAATTTTCGGGTACCCTACCCTGTTATACTCCACACAGGGGCATACTCAGGATTGTCTATGCAGGGAAATGCCTTCATCTGCCCAGATAAGTTTTTGATTTTTTGTCTGTTCACGGATTTGTTTATTCGCTTCCAGATCAGCTTTGTTTTTATAGGAACGCTTATGGTCTAAATGCACACAAATGGCAGCGTAACGGATTTGTTTACCACGAATCCCATTGTTCATCAACCGCTCACCCAATTCCCTGTCGAGCGCTCCGTAACGCATCTTCTCATTATACCCATTCACGGCTTCAATATCTGCCTTCCAGCCCGAAGCATTATGGCCGTTCCAGGATGCATTGGTAGGAGTGATTGCATGCATAACTGCAGTGAAAGCCCTATTAAAAAACAGTTTGGTATTCTTGAATGAAAACTTTAATCCGTGGCGATGCAGCCAGGAAAGTTGAAAACAACGACCGCTTCGTATATCCTCTTCCGTTATAAGTTGAGAAATGTGCATGGGTAATTTAAAATATCCTCCGGATAGAAAACACCCTGTTTCCCGTTCACGATCATGTATTTCCATGTACTTTTTATGCGGGATACAGTCGCCATCCGTAAACACCAGATAATCGGTGGTAGATGCCAGGATAGCCTTGTTAAGAATGGTACATTTTCTGAAGCCATTATCTTCGTGCCATACATGTATGATTGGATAAAAAACGATAGATCGGTATTTATCTATCAACTCCCGTGTACGGCTATCCGACCCATCATCTGCAATCACTACTTCAAAATCACGGAAAGTCTGACAATCGAAACCTATCAATACTTTCTCCAGCCATTCGGGCGCATTGTAGGTAGTAATGATAACAGACATTTTCATATATTGCAGCAGGCATTATTCAGCCCGCAAATATACAAAAACCACCCGAGCGCCATGATGTTAAAAGTTGCGACAGTGATTGTTACCTATAATGGCAGCCGGTGGATAGAACGTTGTTTAAATAATCTCTCAGCCAGTTCACTTTCCTCTGAAGTGATAATCGTTGATAATGCTTCAACCGATGATACCGTTGAAATAGTTACATCCTGTATGCCGGGTGCACACCTTATCCGAAGCAAAGAAAATCTTGGATTTGGCAGAGGCAATAATCTTGGGATAGAAAAAGCTCTGGAACATGGTGCACACTATATATTCCTGTTGAACCAGGACGCGTATGTGGATGAACATTGTATTAAAATCTTGATAGAAACACTGGAACAATATCCTGACTATGGCATATTGAGCCCATTACAACTGGCTCCCAATGGAACAGATCCTGACAGGGCTTTTAAAAAATATATGGGCCATAAGCGTGCACCATTCTTTCGTGTACGGTTTGTGAATGCAGCGGCCTGGATGATTCCATCGAAGGTATTCCAAACCGTTGGCTTGTTTCACCCTGTTTTCAAACATTACGGAGAAGACAATCATTACTGTTCCAGGGTGCAATACCATGGATATAAAACGGGTATACAAATGCAGGCCAGGGTAATTCACGATAGGGCACAGGAAACAGAAGATGTACGCAGGTTATGGCTCAGGCAACTGGCCACTGTCCCACTCTATACATTACTCGATATCAGAAAACCTTTCTGGTGGTGTATCTGGATAGCCCGGCAAAAAATGAATCGCCTATTGAAAAAACTGGGCAACCTGGATGAAACAGAAAGTACATTGGCCATCGCTCAAAAATGGTGGTTCAATGAAAAGCTTTCGGAGATTAAACAAATCAGAAAAGAAACACAACGTAACTTACAACACCGTTCATAAATTCGTAAACATGTATTTTGAGGAAGACATCGCTGCCTGTGTGGAAACACTGAAACATGGAGGAACCATCCTTTATCCTACGGATACTATTTGGGGGTTGGGTTGCGATGCCACCAACGAAGAGGCCGTTCAAAAAATATTCAGGATAAAGAAACGAAATGAGGCGAAGAGTATGATTATATTTTTACCGGAAGAAAAAGACATCCTGCGCTATGTAAACGACCCTAATCCACAAATATTTGATTTCATCAAGGAAAGTGCTCGTCCGGTAACCGTTATTTATGATAATGCTAAAAATCTTGCGCCCGGTGTTATCAATCAAGACGGCAGTGTAGGTATCCGGATACCGCGCGATACATTTTGTCAGACCCTACTTCGTGCCTTTGGGAAACCCATTGTATCTACCTCATCCAACATTTCCGGTTACCCGCCACCGGGAGTTTTCAGTGATATTGATTATGCCATCATCAGTAAGGTAGATTATGTAGTCAGGCACCGGCAAGACGAGACAGTGCCGGGCGTACCCAGCACTGTAGTAAAATCAAATAGCGATCACACCTATACTATCATACGGCCTTAGAGAATTTTTACTCCTACGCCCAACTGAATGTTTTGGTTCTTCCACTTATCTCTGTTGTCAATATCATTGAGATTGGTTAATCCAATGCCGTAACGCCCAAATATGTGAAAGCCACCGATATGCACCTGGGCACCTGCCAACATGCTGAAATCACCCGAACGAAAAGCATTTTCACCATTATTAATCAAATTGATGTTTTGATCAATTAAAATTCCAAACTGAGGCCCCGCCTGTAGGGTCAATACTTTGCTGGCTTTATAATTCAGCAAC
>JAHBTM010000122.1 GCA_019638635.1 Ferruginibacter sp.
ATTTTTGATTCTGCTATTTGAGAAGAAAGGAACTGCCCAACCGGCGTACCCTGTACATCTTTTGGCAAAGCACTGAACATTTTTTCTACGCGGGTAAAATCTTCCGTAAACTGATAGATGCGATATATGGCCAGTGGCGCTACATACGATTGAGGAAACTGATTGATAAATCCTTCCATCGCAGCCACCCCTTTGTTGCGTGTGGGTTCATCAAAGGTAACATCCTGCTGACTCAGCATTTGCTGGTAGGGTTGAATGGCTGTAGAATACACCCTGAATTCATCGTGCGATTTTGAACCGGTTACGGTTGAACGGTCTAGAGATTTTGCATCTGCTATTACAGTTACCTTACTGTTATCAAGAAACACCGGAATGTAATTGCCCTCTTTGTTAAACGATAAAAGTTTGATATCAGGTACGTCTACTTTTCCTTTCAGTTCAAATTTTCCATCAACAATTTTTCCGGTTTTTTCGGGTGCTCCGTTGTTTCCATTCAACAGATCAACTATGGTGCCATCCGGGTAGCCGGTAATAGTTCCTGAAATTACATAACCTTCGTTTTTCTGAGCCGATACCAGTAAAGGGAGAGCAAACAATAACAAAAAAAAGTGTTTCATGAAGTTCAATTTCAGCATGCAATTAATAAAATGAGATACTTATATCGTGTTAAATTAAAACATTTAGCCGTTTTTCGATCAATTGTTTTGAATTTTAAACCTGTTTTTTAACAATAATATGGCCGGAAGATTTTCAATTCCCGGATTCTTTTTCTGCTGATTGCTAAAATCAATGCAGAAAAAATCAGGATGCTGAAATGTATCAAGCGCTACCAATCCATCCTGTAACATGGCATCCGATAAAAAGAACGGTTTTTCAATCCGGCTGTTTTTAATCTTTTCCAGGCAAGAACTCCCGTGCGTAGGATGCACCGGTTCAAACAAATAATAGTCACAGGCGTCATCATATTCCTGAATCATATAATCTATCGTTTTGTTTCCCTCGTTATCAATTCTGAATGTTTTGATTACCTCCACTTCTTCTGAAATGCGTTCGCAAATAAAGGGTGATTCATCGCCTTGTAACTGAACAACCGATAAATGGTATTGTTCCACCGCGTCTATAATTACTTCCGGATCGGCATTGGTGAAAATGCCTACCAGTTTTACGTCCACATCTATGGATTGCAGTTCATCTGCATCCAGTGCTGACACCGGCGTACCGTCTGCATTAAAAAGTATGCCTGCAAAGTCTACATCTAACCCATCCAGTTGTTGCAGTTGTTTAATACTTTTGATTTCGTTTATTTTAAGTAACATAGTTGCCGGTTTATTGCCTGCAATTTACTGAACCTGCTTCAACCAATTGGAAACTATTATTTCGCCGTGTGGTGTCATGATGCTTTCAGGATGAAACTGAACGCCGTGGATGTTGAGTTCAGTATGTTGAATGCCCATGATGTGTCCCTCTGCATCTCTGGCGGTAATTTTCAGGCAATCGGGGATTTGCTCTTCCCGGGCCAGCCAACTATGGTATCGCCCTGCGGGAAAAGGCGACGGAACCCCTTGATATAATACCGAATCACCTTCGTGATATACCGGGGTGGCAATGCCATGATAAACGGTTTCAGCATTGTAAAGCACTCCTCCGAAGAATGACGTGATGGCCTGATGCCCCAGGCAAACCCCGAGGATGGGTTTACGGTGCGCAAAGTGGGTTAAGAACGACATCATATTTCCGGCCTCTTCCGGTATACCGGGGCCGGGTGACAAAACAATGGCATCAAAGGTTTCTGCCTCTTCGGGTTGTAAGGCATCGTTTTTATATACTTCCGGTGCCCGTTGGTTTAAATGCTCAATTAAATGCACCAGATTGTAAGTAAACGAATCGTAATTATCTAAAACCAATATCTTTAATGCAGCTGCTGCAGCATATGGATGCTGGCTTTCCTTCCCGTCTGTATGATGGTGGCTCATGTTTTAACCTCTAAATGATGCGTTATGCAAATTACAATTTTTGGTGCTACCACCCTCACCGGTAAACAGTTGGTGCTCGACGGACTGGCACTTCATTATACGATTGTGGCATTTGGAAGAAATGTATTTACAGCAGATTTTCCGGAAAACCCTCTGTTGGTGCTAAAGAACGGGGCACTGTTCGATGACGGCGATGTGTTGAATGCACTGCAGGGAAGTGATGCTGTGATTGCAGCACTGGAAGGCGCTGCCGATGGTACAGACTTCACCCGTTCTTTGGGGATGAAACACATCGTAACGCAAATGAACCATGCCGGAATCCGAAGAATCATTGCGTTGGGGGCTCCGGGCATACTCGACGGCGCCGATGAACAAATGCGTATGTTCGATGAAGATTTTCCCGAAGAAGAAATACCCGTGTCTGCTGAACACTTGAAAGCATTACAATGGCTCGAAACGTCCGGGGTAGAATGGACCATGTTTGCAGCAGAAAATATAATTGCAGGTAGCCCTAACGGTGAGTACACCACGCAA
>JAHBTM010000123.1 GCA_019638635.1 Ferruginibacter sp.
GAACTCACAATAAAAAATTTTTAAAACGTAAAAAATTGTTTTTATAAATGCGCTGCACCGCGCAGCTGCGCTGCGATGCAAATTTCGTATTTTAAGGAAAAACTACGTTTATTCGTTTCTTCACGAGCTGCCTAATATTTTCTTTTACATTGTCAATGCCCGACCTTGAGAAACGTCGAATCTCCTTGAATCTTTGCGTGGTGATTACTGCATTAACTGGCAGCGTTTTTGAAAACTGCGATGTGCAGTTCAAACAGCTGCACCAAAATAGAACATAACTTTGAAACGGAGTTTCTAAGTTCGAAGGACAATTTTTAGTTTAAAAAATATGCAGCTAAGCAACGCATAATAAACACTCTTTAAACAAGATAAGTTTTTTGAAAAAAATAAGTGCAGTTACTGAAATTAACTCAAACTGCGTGCACTGCACAGAAAATTTTATAAGAAGTGGTTTTCTTGAGCTTGCCCTATTTTACTGAAATGAAAGAAAATTGGAAAAGGAGGTGAGTTGTCCCTCTCATTATCACTGCTTGTGTATGTCAAAATAAAAATTTGCACCAAGAGAAACCCATGAAAATTGAGGTCAAAATGTACAGCTTTACTGATATTCACTTTTAATAAATTCACATTTACTGAAATGAAGTAAAATTGGTATACCAGCTTCTGACAGAAAATTGAATTAAAACTGATCTGATTGGTGTTTCTCCAACAGGAAGTTCTTGTAGAGAAAATTGTAAAGAGATACAATGTTGGATGATAACATGTGTGCTTCTTCAGGTGGTATTGTTTCCGAGTTAAGTCAAACGTTGAAATCCGATTTGCCAAACAGATTTTACTTGAACCACTAGCGGGGACAAAAAGCTCGCAATAAACACCACAAATTTTAATAATAATAATATAATTACAATTAAATTAATTAATCGTTAGCAATAGTTAAGATTAAGTGTTCCACGTGGAATTCTTTCATGATTTTCCCGGCGTTAAACGGAGGATTACTTGTCTCGAGACGAGCGAACGGACAACACGACAGATAACTGCTGAGGGTAGTTAGTGTTGGGAGTTTTTAAACGCAGCGTCGGGGGAGTTACCGGCCTTGGCTTTCATGCCAACACGGTTCTCTCGAATGGAGTGGTACTCAAGAAGAGATACTAGCTTTGGATATCATTTCGATATTGTTGAAGAATACAATGAAACGCTGGATTTGAAGCACTTGTTCTACCCATAACCTTGGGCTTGTTTTGTTTTATATATAAAGTAATGTACAACAGTATCTTGTTAGAATCTTGAGTGAAATAGAATTGAATCGTAACCCAAAATTCAATTACCACTGGAAACATCTTCAGGTCGAAAAAATTTATTTAGAACAAACTGTCGCAGGTTTTCCGGAAGGATCTCAACTCTTCAGAAAACAGTTATCCGTTTTTAGATTTCTAGGAAGTTGGGGGCGATGTGAAATGAAAGTAAAGTTTCGTTCATTTTATTTTAGGGATTATTATCTGCGAGTGAATTCAAACAGTGGTTTTGGGGCTGGTTTTGGAAATCCTTCTGTTGTACTTAGATCATGTGGTCCATTTTTAGATTTAAATGTGTATGTTTGTACTAATTTACTGAAAAATGCCATCATTTCAACTTCTGCGACACGTGAACCTGAAAAATAAGAACATATTTATGAAATAATGAATTGTAGTAATAATTATAGTAGTAAAAGTAGTTATAATAAAGGAGAAATACAGATAATAATTATTAATAGTACCTAAACACATTCTAGCACCAACCCCAAATGGGAGGATGAGGTAAGGGTGATTTTGAAGACCATCTGATGAGGTTGATAGCCACCTATCAGGATTGAAAGTCTAGATACAGTTAGAATTTATAATTTTTATTAGTATTATCATTATTAATATTATTATTATTATTACTATTATTAATTACCTGTGCATCAGTGAAAACAGCATCATCATGACAATAAGGACCTGTGTTTATATCAATTAGAGTATTTGGTGGAATCTTTTGGTTCTGGAGAGTTACTTCTGTATCTAGTATCCTACAAATATGGACCAACAAACCTAGCGTAATCGTGCGTACATTGATTTAACGTTTGCTCACATTTGTAGCCAACACCTCGAGGAATCAATCAAGCTACTACATGCTTCTCATAAATGGATAAAGGTTCATGTAGATGTATATCACTATTATTTTACTCACCATCACAATCACTATTGCTATCAGAATTCTGAAAGTACAAATATGGATTCCTAAATGTGCTATGTAATTCGTGACTATCGTTTACACAAAGTTTAGTCTTCTTTTTTTCACATCTCCTGTTTCTCCAAAATCCAGAGG
>JAHBTM010000124.1 GCA_019638635.1 Ferruginibacter sp.
AGGATGGCTTTTATTTTGTGTAGCAATACTTCACTATCGAAGGGCTTGGTGATGTAATCATCGGCACCGAGTTTGTACCCTTGGATAATATCTTCCTTCATGGTTTTGGCACTCAGGAAAAACAGCGGTACGTCGGGGTTGATGTCACGAATTTCCTCTGCTACAGTAAATCCGTCCATGTTGGGCATCATCACATCCAAGAGGCAGATGTCGAATTTCTCACGCTGAAATGCGGCGAGACCGAGGCGTCCGTCTCTTTCCAGTGTTACATCATAATCATTCAGTTCAAGATAATTCTTCAATACCATCCCCAGGTTGGGATCATCTTCGCACAACAGCACCTTTGGTTTATTTCCTTCCATAATCATTCAATTTATTTAGTGAATCAATGTTAAGTATTCAAAGCGAATATAATGCCTAAAATACTGAGAAGTTTTATTTTAAATGTGAACGGTCTGTTAGCGTTTTCAAAAATGCTACCAAATCACGTTTTTCGCGGGTTGTAAGCCCGAGGGGTTTTTGCAGGGCAGGATCAATATTGATGGAACCCTGCACAAAGGCTGACGGATTGTCATAATATTCAATTACTTCTTCCAGGGTTTTGAACATGCCGTTGTGCATATAAGGTGCGGTAACGCCCACATTTCTCAGCCCGGGTGTTTTGAATTTTCCCAGGTCGGCACTATCTCCGGTAACATTGAAACGGCCTTTATCGGTGAGGGTGCTGCCATTGTACAATCCAATGTTTTTGAATTGATCATCGGTAAAATCTTCCATGGAATGACAATCGAAACAACGCGAGCGTTCACTGATAAAAAGTTGTCTTCCGCGTTCTTCCGATTTTGAAAGTTTGGCTTCATCATAACTCCAGAGATCAAATTTACTGTCAACCGTTTCCAGGGTTTGTTCAAAAGCCGATAAGGCAGCAGCCAGGTTGAGAGAATCCGGTAATGCGTTAAATACTTTCAGGAATTGATTTCGGTAATATTCATTTTTATTCAGCCTTTCAACCGCCTCTGCTATTGGTAAACCCATTTCATCAGGATTGCTGATAGGCATCAGCGCCTGGATTTCAAGTGTGCCGGCCCTTCCATCCCAAAAATAATAAGGCCTGTTTTTCATGTTGAGCACAGAAGGCGTATTACGCGTGGTGAGTTTACCACCAATGCCTATACTGAACGCCATCGTATCGGCAAATGCAAATTCAGGCTTGTGGCAACTGGCACAGCTCACGGTAGAATCTTTCGATAAAATTTTTTCGTGGAACAATTGTTTACCCAAGGCTTCTTGAGTGAGTTCCGGTTGTGTATAAAAACCGCCAACCCCAACAATAAGCAGAATAAAAACTACGGCAGTCAACGCCTTTTTCATTCGCCAAATTTACTGAATTTTTCACCCCTGCTCATTTTTTCATTTGTAACTTTCAACCTTAAATGAAAAGCAATGGATATGAAAGAAAAGTTTATCAGCACCATGCAGGCAGGATATGCCTTTAAAGGCGAACATGTACAATTGGGCGCTCCTTTGTTTGAAGGAGATGTGATGGCCGATGCACCCATTTTTCTTCCTTTAAAAATGATGAATCGCCATGGGTTAATTGCAGGAGCTACCGGAACCGGGAAAACGAAAACCTTACAGGTACTTGCCGAAATACTGAGCGATGCCAGTGTGCCGGTGTTGTTGATGGATATTAAAGGCGATTTAAGCGGATTGGCAGCCGAAGGAGCCTCCAACAAAATTATTGCCGAACGTTATCCAAAGATGCGTCTTGAATATACACCTCAGGCATATCCGGTGGAGTTATTATCCTTAACCGGAACCGATGGAGTACGTTTGCGCGCTACCGTGAGTGAGTTTGGTCCGGTGTTATTGAGTAAGATTCTCAATTTGAATGATACACAGGGAGGCATTGTTGCACTCATCTTTAAGTATTGTGATGATAACAGATTGCCTTTGCTTGATTTAAAAGATTTTATCAAAGTATTGCAATTCATT
>JAHBTM010000125.1 GCA_019638635.1 Ferruginibacter sp.
ACTTTCAAAAATGGGAGAACCGTGCAAAAGTTTACTCGAAGCCTATTACCTGCAAAAAAAGCCCATGCAGCAGATAGCTTCAGAATTTGGGTATACCAATGCAGATAATGCCAAAACACAGAAATACAAGTGTTTGGTTCGTTTAAAAAAGCTGTTTTTTCAGCAATATAAAAATTTGTGAGATGGAAGACACCCTGTTGATTGATGCCGTTGAAAGGTTTGTAAAAGGTGAAATGTCGCCCGAGGAATTGGCCTATTTCATGGATCTGCGTAAGAATAATCCGGATGTAGACCAGGCTGTGGTAGAACAAATTTTCTTTCTGAACGAATTGAATAAATTTTCCAACTCCCGCGATTTCCGTCATCAGTTACACGAAACCGAAGCCCAGTTGGTGAAGGAAGGAATCATCAACCGTACCCCGTTGAAATCCGGTTCCAAAGTAGTGTTCCTCTGGTCGAGGTACAAGCGCACCATCGCCGTTGCAGCTTCCATTGCAGGGTTGGTATCACTGGGGATTGGCACCATCATTTCCAATATTTCCACCAAACCGCAGCAGAATATTAAACCATTGGTAGATAAACTGCAACAACAAGAAACCAAAACCCGCCAGATTGAAAATAAAATCAATCAACTGGCAGCCGCCAGTTCTGAAGCTGCACAGCCTAAAGTTACCGCGAAATTCAGGGCTACAGGATTTATGATTGACGTGCAGAACAATTATTTGCTTACCAACGCACACGTAGTGAGAGAAGCGAAAAATCAACTAGTGGTTGAAAATAATAAAGGAGAGCAATACACAGCTACTTCTGTATACGTGAATTTTGAGAACGACCTGGCGGTGTTGAAAATTACAGATGAACGATTTAAGAAATTATCCCCTGCCCCTTACAGTATCAAGAAAAACCCGGCCGAATTAGGCGAACAGGTTTTTATGCTCGGTTTTCCTAAACAGGAAATTGTGTATGGTGAAGGATATGTAAGTGCCAAAAACGGTTATAAAATGGATACCATTTATTGTCAGTTGAACACTTCTGCCAACGAAGGCAGCAGCGGTTCTCCGGTGATTAATAAAAGTGGTGAACTGATCGGCATTATCTCCAGTATGGAAACAAACGCCGAAGGGGTTGTTTTTGCCATCAAATCGAAAAACATTTTTGCAGCTATTGATGCTATTAAAGATCTTGAAGGACATGATAACATCAAAATTACCAGTCAGCCTGCACTAAAAGGTATTGACCGCGTACAGCAGATTAAGAAGGTGCAGGATTATGTTTTCATGGTGAAAGGAAATTAATTTTCACCACCCACCTTACCAAAGTTTTTGCGGATACACTTTGTCTTCCAGTAATACATCCAAACTGGCTTTTACCATGGGGGCATCTTCCTTGTATGTTACTCCAAACCATTGTGCCGACGTTGGAATAACACGAATAGCGCCACCGGCTTCTTTAATAAAATGATCCGCTACTATTGGAATAAAGAACTCCGCTTTTAACTGATCTCTGTTTTCTTCAATAAACGATTTAAATAATTTTTCGGTAATACTGAAAATGGCAGTGGGGAAACACCAAAAATTCATAGACACGCTGGATGTACCATCCACTGCTGTTTTACCCTGAGCATCTTCATAATACACCTGGTTGTTCTCAGGGAATATCTTGGTTCGTTCAGTAATAGAAATCAGATTTCCGGCAGCATCTACTTCACACACACCCCTGCTTACGGTTCCATGTTCACTCAGGGTTTTATCCAGTTGATAGCCTATGATAGCAGCTGTTGAATCGTTACAGGATTGTGTAAGGAAACTGAATGCTTTCTCAAAAGCATCCCTTCCATAAAAATCATCA
>JAHBTM010000126.1 GCA_019638635.1 Ferruginibacter sp.
AGCGGAAGTCCTGTGATTGATGGTAAAGGAAACCTGATTGGTCTGGCTTTCGATGGCAACTACGAAGCACTCAGCCATAAAATTGCATTCGACAAAGACCTGAACCGTACCATTTGTGTGGATATCCGCTATGTATTATGGTGTATCGACAAACTGGGAGGTGCAACGAATATTATTGAAGAACTTAAGATTGTGAAATAATCTGATGATACTCCAACAAAAAGCTGCATTCAAAAGATGCAGCTTTTTTATTTTATTCAAATCATGTTTACATTTTGGCCGCCTTTTTCACTTCCCGACTAACGAAAATATGATCGGCCAGCCGGGCACTGATGGCGGATCGTTTGCCTTTCACTTCAATTTCCAGGATGGCATCGAAGGGTTTGCGGGAAACCACTTTCAATGGGCGATGGATGGCGATGCTCAACCCATCCACATATTGTAGGAACTCGGCAGAATTATCGCTCACACCTACCACCAGGCAGGTTTCACCTTCTGCAATATCGTTGAGCGTTTTCTTTTCAATCAGTTTAAATTCTCCGTCGGCCTGCGGAATCAAATCTCCATGCGGATCATATTTGGGATTGCCCAGGAATGTATTGAGGCGTTCAATCAGTTTCTGGCTTTGAATATGTTCAAGTTGTTCCGCTACTTCATGCACCTCATCCCAGGTAAATCCGAGCTTTTCATACAGGAAGGTTTCCCAAAGACGGTGTTTCCTTACAATTTCCATCGCCATTTTCTTTCCCCTGCGTGTTAACATGGATTTGCCGTACTTCTCATATTCAATCAGTTTCTTTTCTTTTAGTTTACGAAGCATATCGCTGGCGGTAGCCGGCTTCACGTCCAGTTGTGCGGCAATTTCATTGGTACCCGCATCGGTTTTACCCACCTCTTCACAAGTAAGGCGGAATAAGGCCTTCAGGTAATTCTCTTCCGTGATACTTAACATTGGATAAAGATAAAACAAGTTCTGCTGAAAAGTTTTGTTAGATTAGTCTAACTTTAATAATATTGCCAATCGAACTATGAAATATTTATTGTACTTACTTTTAGGAATAGCCCTGTTGCCTACGATAGGGATGGCACAACACATGAAGGATACGATTCCGCCCGTGAAAGATTCAGTTAAAAACATTGAAGATGTTGTGGTTACAGGCACTATGAAACCGGTGAGAAAACTGGAAAGTCCGATACCGGTGGAAGTGTACGGACAAACCTTTTTAAAAAGCAATCCCACGCCTTCTGTTTTTGAAGCCCTGCAAAACATCAATGGAGTGCGCCCTCAGCTGAATTGCAATGTGTGCAATACCGGAGATATACATATCAACGGACTGGAAGGGCCTTATACCCTCGTGATGATAGATGGAATGCCGATTGTTTCCAGTTTGGCGAGTGTGTACGGACTCACCGGTATTCCGAGTGCGCTTGTAGACCGTATTGAAGTCATCAAAGGACCCGCTTCGGCTTTGTACGGCAGCGAAGCCGTAGGTGGTATCATCCATGTGATTACCAAACATCCCAACAAGGCACCACGCATACACGCTGAAACGATGGGAACCAGTTGGGGGGAGTTCAATGTAGATATTTCTGTGGCCTCGCGCCGTGGTAAAGTGGGTGTGTTGCAGGGGATGAGTTATTTTCAGTATAGCCAAC
>JAHBTM010000127.1 GCA_019638635.1 Ferruginibacter sp.
TGATTCTTCAACTCCTGTAACTTCATTTCCAAAGATTACCGCAATTTTATCATGGGCTTCCGGATTCCATTGTTCAAGCGATGTGCTGTGGGTAACCTGTTCAATTGCATATACATGGTAACCCAGCCTGCGCAAATCAGCGATAGCCATTGCTGCATGACTGAAATGTTTCCAGTGCACGGTATCTTCGGCACCGAGTGCAGTTTTTCTGATTTCTTTATGGGGCGGGAAAGCGGTGTAACCGGTAAGATAAACTGCTTCCAGTAAAAAAGCATCGGCAGTACGAAATAAACTTCCCACATTGTACGCACTGCGTACATTTTCGAACACCGCAATCACAGGCGTTTTTTCAGAACGCCTGAACTCTTCCACCGTTTTACGGTTTAAATCGGCCATGGATAATTTCTGACTCTTCATCTTGCGGTTAAGCTGTCTCTTTTTCTTTACGTTGGGGGCTACCCGCTTTTTTCTCAGCGAAATCCTTTGCTGCAGCTACAAGATGTACGAACAGCGGGTGCGGGTTTTCTACTGTACTTTTTAATTCCGGGTGATACTGCACACCAATAAAAAACGGATGATCTTGGATTTCTACTATTTCAACCAGTCCGTTTGCAGGGTTTTTTCCACTGGGAATCATACCGGCTTGTTCATATTGATGTAGGAATTCATTGTTAAACTCCCAGCGGTGGCGATGACGCTCGCTGATGGTAGTAGCGTTGTAAATCCGGTGGGCCAGTGATCCGTTTTGAATCACACAATCGTACGCACCCAGGCGCATGGTGCCGCCTTTTTTCTTCACTTTCTTTTGTTCCTCCATTAAAGCAATTACCGGATACTGAGTTTGTGGATTCATTTCGGTGGAGTGGGCATCTTTTAATCCTAAAACATTGCGTGCAAATTCAATCACTGCCATTTGCATACCCAGACAGATTCCGAAAAACGGCATTTTATTTTCACGTGCGTAGCGAACAGCACAAATCTTTCCTTCCACCCCTCTTGTTCCAAAACCGGGTGCCACCAGCAAACCGTCCAGATTGCTCAGCTTTGAAGCAACATTCTCATCTGTTAAGAATTCACTATGTACATTTACAATCTGAACTTTACACTGGTTCATGGCACCGGCGTGAATAAATGCTTCGAGGATAGATTTGTAGGCATCCTGCAATTCAACATATTTACCAATTAAACCAATGTTTACTTTTGATTTAGGTTTATTCAGCTTATCCAAAAATGTATTCCATTTAGTTAAATCCGGTGCAGCATAGCCATTGATCTGTAATTTTTTCAACACAATTAAATCCAGCCCTTCCTGCAACATCTGCAGGGGCACTTCATAAATGGTACCTGCATCAATCGCTTCAACAACGGCATTCGGTTTCACATTGCAGAATTGGGCAATCTTCCTTTTAATATCATCGGTTAACGGATGTTCGGTACGGCAAACGATGATATCAGGACTTACCCCTTCCTGACTCAGCATCCGTACACTGTGTTGAGTAGGTTTGGTTTTAAGTTCCTTGGCTGCTTTCAAATAGGGAATGAGGGTGAGATGGACTACCAGAAAATCTTCTTCATCCAACTCCCATTGCAACTGGCGCACCGCTTCAATAAATGGTAAACTTTCAATATCTCC
>JAHBTM010000013.1 GCA_019638635.1 Ferruginibacter sp.
TTAAATCAGGTAACCAGCCGATGGTTCCATAACTGGTGAACACGATGTCGTATAACTCAACGGTCTGCTGTAACAAATCGTACACATCGCAACAAATAAACCGGGCATCAAGCTGCATTTCGGCAGCCAGTTCCCGTGCGGTATCAATGGCCCGGTCAGATAAATCCACTCCGGTAACCTGCGCGCCCATCCGGCAGAGCGATAGAGTGTCTTGTCCGAAATGACATTGTAAATGCAATAACGTTTTACCCTGAATATCTCCCAGTAATTCTAGTTCAATGGATTTTAAAGAGGATTGTCCCGCCCTGAACCCGTCCATATCATAAAACGATGATTGCAGATGTGCCAGCGTTTTGTTGTTCCAGGCTTTACGGTTAATGTGGATGTAGGATACTTCGTTTTCCATAATTCGTTCGTGGTGGTATGATGTAGTAAATCTATGTAATGCGTTGAATAATCGGTTCTTCCATCCAATTTTTATTTCGTCTTTTTTTAGCCGCTTATCGATTCATTAAAAAAGCCTCATAAGGCGAACTTACAAGGCTTCATCCTGTGTGATCCGGATTGGATTCGAACCAATGACCCTCAGCTTAGAAGGCTGATGCTCTATCCAGCTGAGCTACCGGACCGCTGGAGGGTGGCAAAGATAAGTATTTTCATCCTTTTTAAAAGCCGTCAAACAGCCCGTATGTCCAAACCACCTGTTCCCCTTGTATCTTTAAGCTTTAATTTTTGCTATGGAAGTTAAAATTCATCCTGAATGGAAAGCGTTGCTCGAAAAAGAATTTGAAAAAACGTACTTCAAACAAATCACTACCTCCTTAAAAATTGAAAAAACATCCGGTTATACAATATACCCGCCCGGTGCACTCATCTTTAACGCCTTTGATTCCACACCGCCCGACAAGGTGAAAGTGGTGATTATTGGACAAGACCCATACCACGGGCCCGGACAGGCACATGGTTTGTCGTTTTCTGTTCCCGACGGCATCAAACCTCCTCCTTCGCTGGTGAATATATTTAAAGAAATCTCCGCAGACATTGGCCTCTCCATTCCTCCCGGAATAGGTAATTTATCTCATTGGGCTGCACAGGGTGTTTTTCTGCTCAATGCATCGCTCACGGTAAGGGCCGGTGACCCCATGAGCCATGCGGCCCTCGGCTGGCATCTGTTTACCAATCGTGTCATTGAAATCCTTTCAGAAAAAAAAATGCACCTCGTGTTTTTGCTTTGGGGAAAATTTGCGCATCAAAAACAGGAACTCATCGACGAAACCAAACACCTCGTGTTGAAAGCTGCACACCCCAGTCCGTTCTCTGCCGACAAAGGCTTTTTTGGTTGTAAGCATTTTTCTAAAACCAATCAGTATCTCGTGCAACATGGAATCACCCCTATCGACTGGTCGCTTTAATCGTACTTTTGCATCATGGGATTGATAAAAAATATTGTTGGACGCATCTGGGCGCTTTGGGCATTAATATGGTTCATCCTTACTTTCCTCCTCATCTTTCCTTTCTCCATGATTGCCTATTTAATACCCGACCCCGCAGGGCAGCGGTATTTTATAATTGTTTCCAGGGTGTGGATGCTGATTTGGCTCCCGCTGGTGGGTTGTCTGGTTCGGGTGAAAGGATGGCAACATTTTAAAAAAAATACCGCATACATTGTCATCTTCAACCACAATGCATTATTGGATGTACCACTTTCCGCTCCCTTTGTGCCGGGGCCCAATAAAACCATAGCAAAAGATTCATTTGCACGGGTTCCGTTGTTTGGCTGGTTCTACAGCAAAGGCTCGGTGTTGGTCAATCGACGGAGTGAACAGAGCCGTAAAAAAAGTTTTCTGGAAATGAAGAACGTGTTGCAACAAGGCATGCACATGTGTATATATCCGGAGGGCACGCGCAACCGAACTTCCGAGCCATTAAAACCTTTTTATGATGGCGCTTTCAAATTGGCGGCAGATTCGGGGCATGCCATTTTACCTTGTGTAATACATGGCACCCGTGAAGCCATGCCGGTTCATAAAACGTTTTTTCTTCTGCCGCATATCCTGCGTATGGAATTCATGGAACCGATATCTCCTGCAGGCCAAACCATCGACTCTCTGAAAGAAACAGCGTATATCCGTATGCGTGAGATGTACACAAAAAAACGATAATCATTTCCCCGCTCACCGGCACTCCCCGATACCGTTTTACGTACCACAACGTTCAGCCTGTTTTTTTTGCAAAAAGCCCTGCGCGCTATGCGTTTCAATAAACCACTGAACACTGCTTGTATTGCCATCCGCGGAACGATGAACGGTGGTATATACTGAAGGGGATGGGCTGCCGGACTGGCACGGAAAGCCCGGTGAAGCTATAGAAGCGCAGGCCCGGTGCCGGACTTGTAATAAAAGGCCGGTACAGTTGCTGACGTCGGTTACTGAAGTACACAGCCCCAACGTTAAAGCGTATGCGCAATGAACCAGAAAATAAATCTCAATTTAGAAATCGTAGAAGTACCTGGTGCGGTTCACTTTCAAATCTCTCAGCATTGATGATTTCGGACTGATGTTGATGGTGAAGAAGCGGAAGCGGCCTACCGGTGAAATGTTCACCGACATTTGCCAGCAGTGCATTTCGCGCGACAGGTACATGCTTACGGTACCCACTTCCTTGCGAGTGATATTGTAATATCCGTTCATGCCGATTTTCCAGCGGGGTGTTAAATTCATGGATGCATTCAGGTTCACATCCTGCGTTATTTGTGATGTGAATCCACCCAGCGGGTTTCTGAACCGGCTGTACGTAAGGGAATATCCTCCATCGATGCTCCACGGTATCGAAAAATCTGCAAACTCACCGGGATTATTGCTCATATACAACGCTTCCTGTTCAAATTCAGTTAAGGGCATACCGCCCATACCGGTCATGGGTAAACGCTGTCCGTTGCCCTGATTGCTGGTGACCCCCTCACCCCCTTTGAACGAACTTTGTAATGAAATGTTGGCACTGCTCATGGTGCCCAGTGAGAACGGTCGTTTGCGCCATATCAACCGGTCTATTCTGTTACCATCCGCATCGTACTGATACGGATCAAAAATAGCCGATGCCGTGATGTTGATTTTACTCAGCAAGCTGGTTCGGAAATTCATGATTAAATTACTCAGCTGGAAGGAATCTGCCACCAGATTGTAACTACCGGCAATGCCTAACCCATCAATCAAGGAAACCTTTTTCAATTCCGAGTTACTGGTATCGCCTTTTTGCCGCACCTTCATAGATACGTTATTATCTATACTGAAACTGATTCCACCAAACTCGCCTTCACCAAACACCCCGGCTATGCGATCGTCGTAATAATAAAACCTCCCGGTAGCACCCGAAGCATTCACCTGTGTACTGTAATAATTTCTACGATTCATATCAGGTTTATAATTCACAGAAAATGAAGGACGAATCTCATGGCGCATTGCCTGCACCTTGCTGGATTTGCGAAACCCATACATTCCGAAAATCCGTGTACTGGCAGATAACCCAAACGACATTTCCCTGGCAGTATAAAACCCCTGTTGTGTTACCGTATCTAATTTATTTTCCGCCGCATTCCAGGAACGGATCAGTTTTTTCTGATACCATTTTTCCTGATAACTCACGTTGGGGCTTACCTGAAGCGGGCCCAGTGGTGGCAATGATAAAGTAATGGGCACATTGTGTGTGGCACCCCAAAGAAAATTATCTGCAATCTGATTCATGATACCTCCGGCCGTATCGTAGAAACTGGTGATGCTTCTTGCATTGGTATTTAATGCAATACCCAGGTTTTCATACCAGCGGGTTTTACCAATGGGTTCGGTGCGCCGGAACGGATAAATGGTGTTCACATTAAATGTAACATCGGGCATGTTCAGGTTAATGAGTCGCTGGTTGGTGTTCTGATTATGACTGGCGCGAATGGCCACGTTGTAAGGCTTATCT
Organism: Ferruginibacter sp.; assembly: GCA_019638635.1. Taxonomy (GTDB): domain Bacteria; phylum Bacteroidota; class Bacteroidia; order Chitinophagales; family Chitinophagaceae; genus Ferruginibacter. The sequence goes on from JAHBTM010000013.1 coordinate 3,964, forward strand.
TTCCATACCCGTGAATAGGAAATGGTGGATTGCATCTGGTTTTGAAAATTCCGCATCGGGCTGTTGGGCACCTGTTCATTGAACTTGCTGCTACCGGCATTTACATTCGCCATGAAGGTTACACCGTGCTTGGCTTTCAAATCGGCCGTATGGCTCCAGGTAATATTCATATTCCGGTTGCTGACAAAATCCGGATCGCCTTTGAAATTTTGTTTGAACTGTTGGATACGAAAAGACAGGTCGCCCCGGTAACGGTATCGTTTATAATATCGCGGACTCACGGAGGCGGTCCACCCTCCGTAAGAATAAATGGTACCCCGAAATACGGCATCCCAGTTATCACTGAACACGCGGTAATAACCGAGATCTTCCAGTGCCATACCCAATTGTTCATTGGCTGTGAAAGAAGGTGCAATTAATCCGGAATGCCTGCCGGTGGACATGGGATAAATACCAAAAGGCAGCATGAGCGGCAACGGTACGCCTTCAAATTCTGGATGCACCGGACCGGTAAATGCCATCTTCTGATTTATGAACTTAATGCGTTTGCTCACGAAAGCAAAATGGGGTGTGTCGAGGTTGCAAGTGGTGAACCGGCCTTTCAATGCATAAAACACATCATCCGAAACTTTTTTAATTTTCTCACCATAGATATACATTTCTCCCTGTTGGGTATAGGTGCCCTTCGTAATCCCTTTTTGTGTGGAGGGATTGAAACGGATGGTATCGCTCTTTGAGGTGAAATCAGCCTGTTTAAACGTGGGATACGCAATCACTTTTCCGGCAGTATCTTTTTGCAACATGGCTGTTACCATACTCTGTTGCTGATCGTATTCAATTTTGGGTGCTGTTAGTTCATTATCCATGTAATTCACCCTCGAATCTTTCCCATAGAGATACATTCTTTTAGAGGGCACATCCAGAATCATGGAATCATCGGCATGATATCTTACAGGCGCGGTGATGTCTCGTGTTACTTTAAAATCGAAGGTATCTGTAACAGGCACCAGGGTGGTATCCTTCAATGCCGGTAAGCTGTCGGCGATTGGTTTCAACGGTGTTTGTGCCAACACATTGCCCGATATGTTTATACAGAATGTTAATAATATCAACACGCATGCACGGGGCCAACCCAAACCAATTTTTACATTACCTTTGTAAGCGTGCTTCATGGATGTCAGGGAGCAAAAGTAACCATTAATGGTTGAATGAAACTGTGAAATAATCAACTAACTAACCCCGGAAGTAAACCTAAAAACACATGCTGAAAAACTCAATTATCCGAAACGGACTTCTGTTTTTTGCACTGCTTATATCTGCCACCCTTCCCGCTCAAACCAAGAAATTAAATACCATTATTGTGGATGCCGGCCATGGCGGAACCGATGTAGGAGCGGTTGGCCAGTACGAAGGAAGCCTCAAAGCCCGGGAAAAAGACATCACCCTGGCCATCTCTAATAAACTGGTTGCCGAATTACGCAAGCAACTTCCGGATGTAAAAGTGGTGCCCACACGAACCACCGATATCTATCAGGATCCTAAAACCAAAGCCAAAATTGCCAACGACAATAAAGGCGATTTGTTTATCAGCATTCATGCGGATGCGGTAAACCTTAAAACCGGTAAACGCCAGATAGGTACAAAAACGGTCACCAAATATAAAGTTACCTATACCGGCAAAGGCAAAAACCGCAAGAAAAAATCCACCCCTTACAAGGAAGAAGTTCCGGTGTACGAATACTATAAAATACCCACTACCCGTAAAGGCACCAGCGTGTATTTATTTGCTGCACATAAAACAGAAGATAAAATCAGAAGCATTAAAGACGGTGACATCGAAGATTTTGAAATGCATGGGCATGATGATACCACTTCCACTAAAATAGATTTCAATTCTCCGGAAGGAAGGCACATTGCCCAGATTTATGCCAAACGCTACCAGGAAAAAAGTGACCTCATTGCCACCCTCGTAAATGAAGAAGTTGCCCGTGTGGGCCGCGAAGCACTGGGCGTGTATCAACGCCAGGTAGGCATCTGGGTGTTGCAAGCCACTAACATGCCGGCTATTTTGGTGGAAACCGGATTTATTGCCAATTATGAAGATGAACGCTATCTTGTCAGCGAAAAAGGACAGCAGGAATTGGCAGAAGTGATTACACGTGCGGTGATTCGCTATAAAAACCAACTGGAAAACCCGCAACAAGTACCAGCTAATAAATAAAAAACATCCTCAGCACGTCCCTTTTTAAGGAGTTCTGTATTTTTAACCCCATCAAACGAACGGTATTATTCAATTTTAAATTCATTCAGTGAAAATTTCTAATGAAACAAAGGTAGGTGCCATGCTTGTGGTTGGACTCACCCTACTGATTCTGGGCTTTAGTTTTTTGAAAGGAAATAAACTGTTCAGTAAAGATGTTACACTCAAGGGTGTTTATTATGATATCAATGGATTGGCCACTTCTAACCCCGTTACCATCAACGGCATGCAGGTAGGAAATGTTTCAAAAATTACTCCGGCCAAAGACATGCGCCACATTGATGTGGAACTGAGCATCACCAAAGACATCGTAATTCCGGATAACTCTATCGCCATCATTCAACCGAACCCGATTGGCACCACCAGTATAGAAATTAAACTGGGCGATTCTAAAAATTTCCTGAAAAATAATGGTGTGATACAAACGCAGGCCAACGCCGGTTTGTTTGATGATGTATTGAAAAAGGTAGACCCGGTGCTGTACGAAGTGAAAAAAGCAGTAGGCTCTTTAGATACGGTACTACGCAATTTCAACACCATCCTCGATTTGAATACTAAAAACAACTTGCGCCATACTTTTGAGAACCTGAATACTGCCACCACTTCGCTTACTGTATCGGCCGCGTCTATTCAGGCGTTGTTGAACCAACAAACAGGTGCCATTACTAAATCTATGGAAAATGTGCAATCGGTTACCGCCAATTTAGCCGCAAACAACGGAAAGGTGAGTAGTATCATGAGCAACCTCGATTCTACCACCGCACAACTCGCGCGGCTTGAATTGAAACGTACTATGGACACCCTGGATGCCGCCATCGGACAACTGAATCAAATCATGGCCAGCATGAATAGTCCGGAAGGCACCTTAGGTAAATTCCTGAACGACCCACGCCTCTACAATAATTTTGTTTCCACCGCCAACAAGTTGAATTTGTTGCTGGATGATATTCGTGTACATCCTAAGCGCTATCTGAGCATTTCGCTGATTGGAGGAAAAGCCAAGGCACAGCCACTCACTACGCCTTTACCGGATACACTCGATGCACCATACATCATTCAAAAGATAAACGACTAAACAGATGCCGACTTGCCACTGATGAAATATTTTCTATTTTCTTTCCTTGGGTTGATTGCACAACAATCGTTCGCACAGGGAACACCTGCACAAAACCTAACGGGAGATACTACCCGAAAAATAGAAATCCTCGGTGCCCGGCATTTACGTCAGACAGAACTCCCCAACGGAGATGTACTTCGAACACTAGCAGGCAACGCACGGGTGCGCCAGGGGAACACCTACCTGAGTGGCGACAGCATTGTTTTAAACAACACCACCGGCATCATGGAAGTGTTCGGCAATGTACACATCAACGATGCTGACACTGTAAACACCTACGCACAATACCTGAGGTATGTGGGCAACGAACGGCAGGCTTACCTGAAAAAGGGCGTAAAACTTACCGATGGCAAAGGCACCCTGTTCACTGAAGACCTTGAGTACAATATCACCAGCGGCATAGCCACCTATAAAAACGGTGGACGCGTACTCAACGGAAACACCGTGCTCACCAGCAATGGCGCCGTATATTATTCTGATACAAAGGATGTGTATTTCAAGGAAAATGTACAACTCAAAGACCCCAAATATGCTATCTCTGCCGACAGCCTCATGTACAACACGGAATTTAAAACGGCACATTTTATTGCTCCTACCCATATTGAAAGTGAAAGCGGAAACATCTTTACGCGTTCAGGCAATTACAATCTTGAAACCGGAGAAGCCGTATTCTACGATCAGAGTGTATTAAAAGACAGCATCCGATCTGCCACCGGACGCAGCATTGCCATAGATGAAAAGACCGGTATCGTAAACATTGAAGGCAATGGCAAAGTGGTGGATAGTGCCAATCAGGTGATATTACTGGGTGGACAAATTTTTATAGACCAGAAGAAAAATACTTTTTTGGGCACACGTAAGCCGGTGATGATTTTCTATCGTGACAACGACAGTACCTACATTGCAGCCGATACATTGTTCTCCGGAATAAAATGGCGCGACACTACCCGCACCATAAAACAAACGGTAACGGATACCCTCAATGTGCAGACTTTAGATAAAGCCCCATCCGACAGCATCCGTTTTTTTGAAGCCTTTCATCATGTGCGGATTTTCAATGATTCTCTACAGGCCGTGTGCGACAGTCTCTACTACTCAACCGACGATTCCGTCTTCCGGTTATACCAGCAACCCCTGGTATGGAATGGACAAAGCCAGATCAGTGGCGATACCATGTACCTCTACACCCAAAACCAACAACCGGATAAGCTGGAGGTATTCTTCAACAGTTTTGTAATAAATCATCCTACACGTGGCATCTTCAATCAGATTTCAGGACGAACCCTGAATGCATTTTTTGCAGCAGGCAAACTGGATGTGGTGCATGTGCGGGGAAATGCAGAAAGCATTTATTATCCGCAGAACGAAGACAGTGCCTACACCGGCATGAACCGAAGCAGCGGAGAAAGAATGCAGGTTCAATTTGTAAACCAGGAACTTGAAAAAGTAAAATTCATACAACAGGTGAACGGTGTACTGTACCCGATGGACCAGCGACCGGCTGATCAGCAATACCTCAAAGGGTTCCTGTGGCAAGACAACCGTCGCCCTAAACACAAACTGGAATTGTTTGAGTAACTTTAATCATCCAACGCCAACTGCATGAGGCTGTTCATCTTTTTGATTTGCACTATTATGATGCACCAATTCACCCTGGTTGCACAAACTACACATGGTGCCAATGACCGTTTCCGCGGGGTTTGGGAATTTGGAAAAGCCGGCGAAACAGATAAAGTACATGCGGTGCTTCATGTGGCCGGAGTACAAAATCACATCCTGTATCCTGCAAAACTGACCATCCACGTCAACGAATATTCTTCTACCAGTTACCTGCTGCTCGCCAAAAAAAGTATTCGTCAGCTCGCCATTGGGAGCCAGCGCAATATCATTTCAGAAACACCCTTTGGCGCAGGAAATAAAATGCAACAGTTCAATGGCGTGTTCGATTTATCAGCCGATCGCTCGGGTGGCGGGTTTCTAACCATCAACCGGCTCAGATACGGACAGGTGAAACTTAAAAACCAAAAGAAGGAAAAAACCGATCCTAAACATATTTCTACCGCAAACATACTGTTCAACTTTCTTGAAAATGATGCCCTTCGTTTTGCAAAAATCAGCGACTCGGCATGGGATGAACCCGAGGTGCTCGACATACTCCACTCACCCTATTCAGGTTTTTATTATGGAAAGCGCGACACTTTTGGGGTGAAGAGTTTAACCGGTGTGACCAAATTTTCCGGCAAGCATTCCGGCATTGTAAGTGCTTCCATCAACGGACGTACTATTTTCGACCATGCGTATGCACGCGATAAAAGAGTGGTGAACGAAATTAAACTGGATACAGGCGCCAACCTTATCGCGCTCTTTGTAGAAGAATATGGAAAGAAACCTTCGCAAACTGTGCAAATGGATATCGACTTTTACACCCATCAAACAGCGTTGCATTTTGCCGATAAAAAAGATGAAAACGCTACGTTTATCTTGTTGCCGATTACCTATTTCGGCCCCATAGACACCGCCACACCAAAATTGAACAACCTCAAACTGATGATGGAACAAATGGTTCAGAACAGAGAAACCATTTATTATTATCCTGATCCTGATGGCGAACAGTTAAGCGTAAACGAAGAAGTACAAAAAACACTGCTGCGTGAAGCCACCGTTGTAGGCAACATGACCGCCACCTCACGGGAAGTGTTGCTAGGTTTGTGGGATGATGCTGTAGAAGACGGTGACAGCATTTCGCTCAACATCAACGGCACATGGGTGGTACAAGGAATGCCGGTACTGAAAAGGCCTCAGTTTATTTCCGTAAAACTCAATGCGGGTGTCAACAAAATAATTTTCATTGCCGATAACCAGGGTTCTATCATCCCCAACACGTCTATGCTTGAAATCATTGATGAACGCCAACGCAAATCTTACAAAATCAACACCGACTTTCATCAGAATAACCTCATCAACATCCTCTACGAATTACCTCCCCCTAAAAACAGCCCTTAAAAATAAGGCCGTACCTTAGGTGTATGAAAATTTTCAACCGCGAGCAAATCCGCGCATGGGATGCATTCACACTCCAGGAGAATCAAATCAGTGAAACCGAATTAATGAATCAGGCTGCTCAGGCCTGCGTGGATTGGTTAAATCCTTTATTGCCCCACTATCCCAGCGTAATGATTTTTTGTGGCAAGGGAAACAACGGAGGCGACGGACTTGCCATAGCCCGGATGCTTTATCAATTAGGCGTTACCGTTAGTGTGTACCGGATGAATGGAAATTACAGTCATGCAAATACATATCAGGAAGGTGAACTGCCCAAAGACATCCCACTATACCCACTCTCATCAGAAACTCATTTTCCAGTAATACCGAAAGATACCTTGGTTATAGATGCCCTGCTCGGTACCGGATTGAATCAGGCGGTGGAAGGCATCACCCTTCAACTCATTCAACACATCAACGCGTTCCATGCAACTGTCGTTTCCATTGATATTGCAAGTGGTGTATGTATGGATGTGTTTATCGAATCTCCGGCTATTCAGGCTACACATACCCTCAGTTTTGAACAATATAAACTGGCTTTTTTCAGGCCGGAATACGCCATGTATAATGGCTCTGTTCATGTGTTGCCCATAGGACTAAGCGGTACGTATGCACAACAAACGGATTCTACTTTTGAATGTATGGAGATGGGTGAAATTAAAAAGTGGATAAAACCCAGACAGGCATTTTCACACAAGGGCACTTACGGACACACCGCATTGATTGCCGGGAGTTATGGAATGATGGGAGCAGCTGTACTGTCAGCCCGCGGATGCCTGTCGTCGGGTGTAGGCAAACTCACCTGTTATGTACCTTCCTGCGGTTACGAAATCATGCAGTCTACAGTACCGGAAGCATTGTGTGTGGTATCCGGTAAAGAGATGATTACAGAAATCGGAGATACGGCACACATTTCTGCCATTGGAGCCGGACCGGGCATTGGCACCACACCACAACATGTCAATCTGCTGAGGGAATTGTTTATGAAACGGTTGCCTATGGTGTTGGATGCAGATGCGCTGAATGTGATGGCCTCTTACAGTAACCTGTTTCAAATGATCCCGGATCAAACCATTATCACACCCCACCCGGGAGAATTCCGCCGGTTGTTTGGAATGGGAGACGCTTTTGCCATTGCCATGGAACGCGCTGCGCAACACCGGATGGTGGTGGTGCTGAAAGGAAAATTCACATTAGTGGCCACCCCCGAAGGCAAAGGGTATTTTATACCAACCGGAAACCCGGGTATGGCCAAAGGTGGCATGGGGGATGTACTCACCGGTATCATTTCCGGATTGCTGGCACAAGGCTACAACAGTACCCAAAGCAGTATTATCGGGGCTTATATACATGGCCTTGCGGGAGACCTGGCGGCAGAACAATATGCTCAACCTTCCATGCAGGCCAGTGATGTAGTGAAATGTATGTCTGATGCCTGGAAACAATTTCTTACCTGACCACCCCGGCATCTCTTCGTACCGGGAACCATTTTACAATCAGCATGCCTACAATAAATCCACCAATGTGTGCCGCGTAGGCAACCCCTCCTGCATCTGACATCAGGTTGGTGTATCCGCTGATCAACTGCATCAAAATCCAAATACCCAGGGCCAAATAAGCGCGCACGTACACAATCCCCCCAAAAAATAAAATCCGGATGCGGTTGTTGGGAAACAGTAAAACATATCCGCCCATGATGCCGGCAATGGCACCGGAAGCCCCCAGGCTGGGAATCATATCCTGGCGTTCCATCACCTGCGTGTACAAGATATGTGCCCCCGAGGCCATCAATCCACATAAAACATAAAATATCAAAAAGGAACGATGCCCCATGCGGTTTTCAAGGTTATCCCCGTATATCCATAAAAACAACATATTCCCCGCAAGGTGCATCCAGCTTCCATGTAGAAAAAATGAGGTCAACAAGGTAAAATACACCGGAGTAGGAGAAATACCCAACCCATCGTACGTTACATCCTGCCCGTGTAAAATTTCATACGGCACCATAGCATACCCGAGGGTAAAGTTTTCGTTTTGCCCCATGCCCTGAAAAACAATGAAGACAATCAGGTTCAGCGCCAGTAAAATGTAATTTACCCACGGCCTGAGTGTTTGGCCGGTATCATCATCTCCAATGGGTATCATGTAAATTGAAGTTTATGGTGTTTGAAGGTTCCGTTTATAAAAACCAACAAATTAGTAATAAATTGAAAAACACTATAATAAATCGAATCAACCCTGCCAATTTGAATTGTTTTATCCTATTTTTGCCGACCAAAATTTAGCACATCTATTATGGAAAATTTGATTTATGTAGTTCCGGCTATGGGTATAGTAGGCTTACTGTACACCCTGGTCAAGTTTATGTGGGTATCCAAACAAGATGCCGGAACCGACAGAATGAAAGAAATCAGCAACTACATTGCTGAAGGAGCCATGGCCTTTTTGAAAGCAGAATACAAAGTGCTATTCTATTTTGTGGTGGTAGCTGCATTGTTATTGGGCGTGATGGGAGCAAGCCATGAAAACAGCCACTGGTCTATTGCCATTGCATTTGTTATCGGTGCCATTTTCAGTGCGTTTGCCGGATTCATCGGTATGAAAGTGGCTACCAAAGCCAATGTACGTACTGCACAGGCCGCCCGCACATCTTTAAGCAAAGCCCTCAAGGTTTCCTTTACGGGTGGAAGCGTTATGGGTATGGGTGTTGCCGGATTGGCTGTTTTGGGCCTCGGCGCATTGTTCATCATCCTGAAACAAATTTTTGCACCGGGCGCTGCGGTTGATAGCGTTGAAATGGAGCGCACCATTGAAATCCTCACCGGTTTTTCTTTGGGTGCAGAATCTATAGCCTTGTTTGCCCGTGTAGGGGGTGGTATTTATACAAAAGCGGCCGATGTGGGTGCCGATCTGGTAGGAAAGGTAGAAGCCGGTATTCCGGAAGATGACCCAAGGAACCCGGCCACCATCGCCGATAACGTAGGTGATAACGTGGGTGACGTAGCCGGTATGGGTGCCGACCTGTTCGGAAGTTATGTGGCTACCGTTTTGGCTACTATGGTATTGGGCCGTGAAACGATTGCAGTAGATGCCTTCGGCGGATTAAGCCCTATCCTCCTCCCCATGCTGATAGCCTCTATCGGTATCCTGTTCTCTATTATGGGTACCTGGATGGTAAAAATCAGTGACAGCGCCGGACTGAGTACTGCCAAAGTACAAAGCGCACTGAATATGGGAAACTGGGGTTCAATTATTTTAACGGCTATTGCATGCTATTTCCTGATCGATTGGTTGTTACCGGCCAACATGGAACTCCGCGGTTTTGAATTCACCAAAATGGGCGTTTTCGGAGCCGTTATTGTAGGATTGGCAGTAGGTGCTTTAATGAGCATCATCACCGAATACTTCACGGCTATGGGTAAACGCCCCGTGAACAGTATCATCCGCCAGAGCGGTACAGGACATGCCACCAATATCATTGCCGGATTGGCCGTAGGAATGGAAAGTACCTTGTTGCCTATTCTTGTACTGGCAGCCGGTATCTACGGATCGTATGAATGCGCCGGACTGTATGGAGTGGGTATTGCTGCAGCCGGAATGATGGCCACCACGGCCATGCAACTGGCGATTGATGCCTTCGGTCCTATAGCAGATAACGCAGGAGGTATCGCTGAAATGAGTGAACTCCCGGCCGATGTGCGTGAGAAAACCGACATCCTCGATGCAGTGGGTAACACTACAGCGGCTACCGGTAAAGGATTTGCGATTGCGTCTGCCGCACTCACGGCCCTCGCACTGTTCGCAGCTTTTGTGGGTATTTCAAAAATTGATGGGATTGATATTTATAAGGCAGATGTGCTGGCTGGATTATTCGTGGGCGGTATGATTCCGTTCATCTTCTCCGCCCTGGCCATAAAGGCAGTAGGTGAAGCGGCCATGTCGATGGTGGAAGAAGTGCGTCGTCAGTTCCGTACCATTCCGGGTATCATGGAAGGTACCGGTAAACCTGAATACGATAAATGTGTGGCTATTTCTACCGAAGCATCTATCAAAAAAATGATGTTGCCGGGAAGTATTGCTATCCTCGCTCCTATTGCCATCGGATTTATTTTCGGACCGGAAGTGTTGGGTGGTTTCCTGGCAGGCGCTACTGTAAGTGGTGTATTGATGGGGATGTTCCAAAACAACGCAGGAGGTGCTTGGGATAATGCCAAGAAATCATTTGAAAAAGGGGTGGAAATTAACGGAGAGATGTATTACAAAAAATCGGAACCACACAAGGCTTCGGTAACCGGTGACACCGTGGGTGATCCATTTAAAGACACTTCCGGCCCATCTATGAACATCCTGATTAAATTGATGAGCATTGTATCTCTCGTAATTGCACCAACCATTTCGGGTATTCATACAGATACAGCGAAGGCAGCTACTCCGGTACCTGTTGAACAAACTATATCAGTGGCGCTCCCTTCACCTGCTGTTGATGTGGCCGATATGGAAACTCCGGCCAACCCACAGCCCGCCGCACCCGTTGAGACAACCACGGTGCCCATTATAGAAGCGCCTGTAGATGCGCATGCAGGACACACGCACTAATCTGAATCAATATACACATCAAAAGCTACTCATCCGGGTAGCTTTTTTTATGAGATACATGTACTGGTGTTGGAAACTAAATTCAGGCAGTTCTTAAAGAAACGTTAAACATAACCCTGCCAATTGAAATGGTTGGAACCCGAAACCCTTTTTTAAATACCTTGCTGTACGAAATAAGTCGTATTATGATGAATAGCAACAAACCGGTCAGGCCTACAGAGGGCGAATTAGAAATTCTGGGGGTGCTTTGGAACAAAGGTGCCGCCACCGTGCGGGATGTACATGAGGAAATCAATAAAACACGAGAATCCGGCTATACCACTACGTTGAAGTTGATGCAAATCATGTACGACAAAGGCCTCGTTCACAGGGATGCCTCAGCCAAAACCCATGTGTATAAGGCGGCGGTTACCCAATCGGCCACTCAGGAGATGTTCCTGCACAAGATGATCAACAACCTGTATGCCGGTTCATCGGCACAATTGGTGATGCATGCCCTGGGGAACAATGAAGCCTCGGAGGAAGAACTGGAACAGATTCGTCAATTTATCCAACAACTCAAAGAAAAAAAGTAAAATGCTGACCATAGCTACTGCTTTATGTTTAACGTTGTTGCATAGTATATGGCAATCGGCATTGTTGTGGGGTGCCTGGAAAATTTCGGGTATGCTTTTCCGTTATCGTAGCCCCCTGGCCTCCCGCAATGTGTTGTACGGACTCACTTCCATGCAATGGGTATTATCGGTTGTAACCGCCCTGGTGCTGGTGTATCAACCCCGATGGTCTCCTGAAATGGTGCTTCCCTGGAAGGCGTTGTCGGTTCCGTTTGATATCTATCTGTTATGGATATACGCAATTGTAGTATTATGGAAGTGTGGCAGCCTGATTTATGATTACACCAGCCTGCACCGTGATACACGTCATTTTTTAAAGGCACCTGTGCACCTGAAGTTGTATACTATGGAAAGAGCCCTGGAAATGGGTATTCGCCGTAAGGTACGTGTACATGTAGTTCAAAATATACAATCGCCTTTAACATACGGTTTCTTTAAACCGGTTATCTTATTGCCTTTGGCTATGGTGAATGGCATGTCGGTTCGGGAAACAGAAATGATATTGCTGCACGAATTGTCGCACATCCGTTATAAAGATTATATCCTCAACATGTACTTGCTGGTTTTACAGCAGTTATATTTCTTTAATCCGTTTTTCAGCATCATGGCCAAAAAAATTAAACTGGAACGTGAGTTGAATTGCGACCAGCGTGTGTTGCAGTATCGTTTTCCGGCGGAGGAATATGCTGAAACGCTGCTCAAAACAGCATTGCTGCGCAAACAGTATACATTGCAACTGGCGGCCGTTTCAGAGAAAAACGAACTATTCAAACGCATTCAATATTTTACCACGCCACGCACAACACCAAAAAACAACGGGTTCCTGATCTGTACTTCTACCCTGGTGCTTTGCTGCACCGCGTTGCTGCTGGCGGTGGTTAACCTGAAAGAATCTATTCCAACCTCCATACCCGTGGTTGCACAGAAAGTAATTCAGGATAATGGATTGTTATACCTCACAGGAAGCCCTGCATTGCATGAGAAAGCTACCCGTGATATTCGTACAAGCATCCCCGTGAGTACACCGGAAAAAGAACGTAAGGCAAGTGTTACACCGTTGCCCGCTCCGGTTCAGGAATTCACGGCTTCGGTTTCTCCGGAAGTTTTTCCGGATGCTGCCCCTATACAATATTTCCCGGTTAACCTGCAGCACCTTCCACAAAAGCAGGTAACAATTACTGAAGTGGATGCGGCTACCGGTAAGTCTACCGTACAGTCTATCCGACTCGTATTTATCCAGGATGAATGGGTGATGGTTCCTGAATGGCAGATGGAATCGTTCCCGGCCTCCGACTCTGCACATATTATCCTGCCGGTTCCCGAGCAATAAAAAAAGCCGTATAGAAATACGGCCATTTGTTAAGAACCTTCCGGTTCTGTAACCCCCAAAGAAAACATCTTTATTATACTGAAACCTTAATAATCATTTTGTTGTTGTTGTTGTATACACTTCTGAATGTACTTGCTGTATTCCCGGTTGAACACACTGATTTCAATTGCACTTGGGCAACATTGTGGCGTCAACGTTCACAGGGGAATTTCCCTTTTAATAGCGCTGAAAAGGATTTTTTGTCCTAACAGGCTCAGGTTGCAGCAACGGTCTTTGAGTGGGGAACAATGTGTTCAGGAGACACGATACGGTACGGATCAGGGTGTAGATTTTTTTCATTTCTCGTTGGTTTAGCTACCGGTTTTCACCGGGTTTCGGTAGAAACCATGCATCGATGTAGTCATCCGTGGTTTCGAAAACAAACATAGAAAGTGATTTCGGAAAATGCAAGTTTTTGCGATGGTAATTTTACGGTCGATTGCGCATTTTTCGCGCAAACGATTGAAAACACTGCATTTATGAAGAAAAAAAATATTCCGGAAAAGGCTGTTATTCAGCAAGAAAGTTTGGATTCGGGTAAAACGGGGCTATGATTGGGCATTGGCGGTCTTTTTTATACACTGAAACAATAAATCGGCAGTTCGCTGCCAGGTAAATTGTTGCTTTTGAATGCTGCCCAAGGCAATCAATCGCTTTCGCAGGCCTTCATCCTGCTGTATGGTTTGCATGGCGGCGGCAATATCTTCCGGATGAAATGGGTCAACCAACAGGGCGGCATCACCGGCCACTTCGGGCATTGAGGTGGTATTGCTGCAAATCACCGGTACTTCAGATTGAAATGCTTCCACAATGGGCAAACCAAAACCTTCGAATGTGGGCACAAAGGTTAAGGCCAGTGCCGAACCAAGTAAACATTTGAGTGTATCATCCGATACTCGTCCGGTAAAAACAACATCTTGTGCATACGGATGCGAACGCATGACTGCCTGTATACTGGCATCATCCCAGAGGATGTGTCCGCTCAATACCAGTTTCACCGGTTCATTACTGCGTTCTCTGAACAAGGCATAAGCCTGCAGGAGGCGCACAATGTTTTTGCGTGGATGCATGGATCCCACAAAGAAAAAATACGGAGCACCATGCGTATAGTTATTCCGTGTTTCCTGAATTACATCAGGCTGTAACGGCTGAAACTTTGCCTTGATACCGCAGGATACATTATCAATTTTATCTGCATCTACACCATACCATTGTACAATATCCTGTTTGCTATAAGTGGAAATGGTGGCGATGCGTGTAGCTTTGCGGGCGAAGCGCTTAAAAAACGTGCGGTAATACCAACGGTTTTTAAGGGTGTGGTCTTTGGGATAATGCTCAAAATTCAAATCATAGATAATGGGCAGTTGTTTACACGAGCTGCCTAAACTCAGAAACCCTTCCATTCCCAGGAATACGTCGGGGCGATGCTTTTTTAAGAACCTCCTCACCACGGTTTCCATGTACCATACGTACAGGGCCGGATGCCGGTATGGCGGGAGTTTGCGGTAAATGATTACATTGGGAAAATCGAAATAGGGTTCATTGAAATTTTTATCGCACAGCAACAGAAATTCCACTTCGGGATGCGATACCATCATGCGTTGCAGGGTTTCAACTGTAAAGTTTCCGATACCATCCAGTTGTTTATTCCTAAGTACCCAGCAATTCACTACAATACGCATGTACGTTTATTTTTAATTACACAATTGGTCACGCATTTTAGTGAGAGGCTTGATGCGATATTTGTGTAGATTTGCGAAATTAATTAAAACACACAGAACGGATGAAAGTTGCTTTGATTACCGGTATTACAGGACAGGATGGCGCGTATTTAACGGAATTATTATTAGAAAAAGGATACATAGTACATGGCATGCGGCGTAGAAGTTCGATGTTGAACACCGCGCGTATCGACCACCTCATCTTCAACCATAAATATGCAGGCCGGTTATTTCTCCATTATGGAGATTTAACAGACGGCAGCAACATTTTGCGCATCGTACAGCAAACACAACCCGATGAAATTTATAACCTGGCGGCGCAGAGTCATGTGCAGGTGAGTTTTGAAACTCCGCAATATACGGCTACGGCAGATGCCACCGGTGTATTGTTATTTCTCGAAGCCATCCGCATCCTTAAGCTGGAAAAGAAAACGAAATTCTATCAGGCCTCCACATCTGAATTATATGGAAAGGTGCAGGAAATACCGCAGAAAGAAACCACTCCTTTCTATCCGCGCTCTCCGTATGGTGTGGCCAAGTTATACGGTTACTGGATTACGGTAAATTACCGTGAAGCGTACAACATCTTTGCTGTGAACGGCATTTTATTCAATCATGAAAGTCCGATCCGTGGAGAAGGTTTCGTTACCCGTAAAGTAACCATCAGCACAGCGCGGGTTGCATTAGGCAAAGTAGATAAGATTTTATTAGGAAACCTGGATGCACAGCGCGACTGGGGCCATGCGCGGGATTATGTGGAAGGCATGTGGCGCATCATGCAACACGATGTTCCCGAAGATTTTGTACTGGCCACCGGAATCACCACCAGTGTGCGGGATATGGTTCGGATGTGTTTTGAGGAAGTAGGCATTGACATCGAATATACAGGCGAAGGAATAGATGAAAAGGGATATGTGGTACGTTGCAACCACCCCGACTACCAATTGCCTGCAGGAAAAGTAATACTTGAAATAGACCCCAAATATTTCCGGCCGGCTGAAGTAGATTTATTGGTGGGAGATGCCAGTAAAGCCAAACAGTTACTGGGCTGGGAACCCCAAACTACGTTCCGTGAGTTGATTCGCGAAATGATGGCGAGTGATTTAGCGATTGAAAAGCAAAGTCATTTGCTGGACAATCTTAAAGGCTAACCGGAACAATCCGTTCATATCAAACCAAACAGCTAAGCGTACACGCCATTTTTTATCAGCATGAAATGGCTGATCCGGCAACAACGCAGTAGCCAACTCCCGGCAATGTTCTATAAACTGTTTTACGTTTATCCGTCGCCGTGATACAGGTGTTTTCAATATGCGGTGAGAGAGGCTTTCACAAAAATACTCCATGTACTTCATACCGTTTATGTGAAACACCCGCCGTACGGCTTCATTCGTTTGCATGTATGACTGCAGGAAACGCAGGTACAGGAAATACGCCTGCTGGTAATCTTCTCCGTTGGTAACGCGAGATACACTTTGGTGCAGGCGGTATTGAAAACAGGTTTCAGGTGTAACTGCCAGGTAAGACATACCACACAATCGCATCCACAATTCATAATCGGCAAAAATGAGGTTGGGATAATGCATGGGAATACCGCCCAGCCTGTTGTAATCGGCACTGCGCATCATGTAGCCGGTGCCCATACTGTCAAGGGTTTGTGTCAGTTGTCCGTTTAAAAATGCATCCACTTTCAATGATGGTTCCATAGGCTGGCACCCCCTCACCTTCTTTCCCTGCGCGTTGATATAATCGAAATGTGCCTGATAGAGCGACGCATAGGGATGCTGTTCAATCAACCGGTTCATGGTTTCGAGGTAATGCGGGAGGAGGAGGTCGTCGTGGCCAATTAAAGTAATGAACTCGCCTTTAACGAGGTTTAAAATCCTGCCCCAGTTCCCACAAATATCCATTGACACAACAGACGGGAAAACTTGTATTTTAGGATGGTTTAAACTGAGTGCCCATTCCTTTGATCCATCTGAACTACAATTGTCGAGGATTAAAAGATTAAAGTCGGTGTATGTCTGCCTCAATACGCTTTCTACACATTGCTTGAAATATTCACCTCCATTCCGAACGGGCAATATGATAGAAAATCTTGGCATATGCAGGTTAAGCTTTTATCAGATATTTTTTTAGAGTAAAAATTAAATACTTTCTATAAAATCTCCACTTTGCTTTTCGCATGAATTTAAATGAAAATACTTCTTTCCTAAAGACTTCTAACTCTTCAAGTTTTTTTACATTATCGTTCTTGAAATAGAACTTCTTTAAATCGAAGTAGGAGACAATAAACCATATTGATAAATGTTTTATAACCGCTTGGTTTGCATTTTGATTAAGGTTCGATTCTTTAATAAAACTTGTCATCAGGTTGTAAAACTGTTCGCAACCTATCACATAAAAGTTGAAATTAAATTTCGAAAAATTGTCATTGTGCTTTACAATATGGCTGAACATTTTATTACAAACTACCATACCGTTAACACTTCCCGCCATAGCTATCAATGCGTGATCAGCAAGATGAGGACTGCCGTAATCCGGCATGCCTCCGAGTCTCAATACAACCTCCCTTTTTATAATACAACTTGACCACAAAATAGAAGTAGTCTTTTTCATATTTAAAATCTCTTCAAACACATCATCCCTATGAATCACTTCTACCTGATTGGGACTTTTTTTTGCTCTTAAAAATCCTGCATATACTGAATAAGAAGGATGTAGTAAAACCAATTTTCGCATTTCTGCAAGAAAATCAGATACAACCGGATCATCATCCGTAATCATCACTACAAATTCACCACGGGCGCGTTGAAGGCTCCGGTTAAAGCTTTTGACCATTCCGAGATTGACTTCATTGACAGCATATCGAATTCTTGAATCGTTGAATTCATTTATCATAGTAGCCAATTCAGATTCAGGATCATTATCTGATATTACAATTTCAAAATCACTAAATGTTTGTTGAAGTATAACCTGTATTTGCTCCCGAAGCAAAGCAGGTCGCTTGTATGTACTCATACAAAAGCTGACCCAGGGTGATTGATTCTTCTGACTTAAATCGGTCATTTAATTTTTTTCAGGTAGCCTTCTGGCGCTACACTAATCAACAATTTGTTATCTATCTCCGTATCTACAACGAAAGCATCGTTTCCTTTCAGGAATTCCCGAACAGCCGTTTTAGGGTTATCTCCTTGTTTCCAGGGGCGGCCGGGCAAATAATTATCTGGCAAATCTTCCACAATGGTATCAAAACAAACCAAATATGACCCTTTGGTAACAAGTGGACTATACGCCTTCAATTCCTTCAATACATGTTCATGGGTATGGTTAGAATCTAAACTAACCATTACAGTTTGATACTGTTTAGCGATATCTGACACTTGTTGTATGGTATCCGGAGATACAGAAGACCCTTCGATCATTTCAATTCTCTTGAACATGGGATGCTTTTCAATTTCAGCCCTGTTATGAGAACGAATATCAATATCAATTCCCAACACTTTACCCTTACCCATCAATTCGAGGATAGAGGCATAGTATATCAATGAGCCCCCATGTGCAATTCCCGTTTCAATAATTAAATCGGGCTGTACACGCCAAATAATTTCCTGCATGGCAATCATATCCTGAGGATATTGTATAATGGGACGACCCATCCATGTAAAATTATATGAATACTGTGCTGAGTTAGATGCTACATTGAAATCTTTAGCCGCTTTAACCATTGAAGCGTTCTGAGCATTAGCAGAAATGCGTTGTTTACATTCTTCTTTAAACTGTTCTACCGGATTCATGCTGATTAATTATTGTATTTAATTTTTTTGTACTTCCCCAAAAAGACATTGGTTCATAATCCGGATAAGGATACACCCCAAGTTCAAGCCGGATTGTACAGTTTTTGCTTTTTAAATATTCTTCCACAAACTCCTTTACTGTAACGGGTTTCCCACTACAACAGTTAAAACACCCAGAAATATGCTCAATCAATGCGAAACGCACTATATACTCGGCCATCGTTTCAACAGGAAGAAAATCCCGTACTTGTTCCCCGCCACTCATTGGAAAAGATGCCTTCCCTTCATTTATCGCATTTTTTAGTTGTGGAATCAATGAGCCTTCATATTGCCCATCCCCCCACATATAAAACAAACGTAGCCATTTTAGATTAAACCTGTATTGCACGGATAATTCCCTGATTGCTTCATACAGTTTATGTTTTGCAACTGCATACGATAAAGTGGGTTGCACCAAAATACTTTCATCCAACTCTCCTTCTAACATACCATACTCCAGACACGTTCCTGTAACTACCAAATCTTTTAACCCATTACTGATCATATTGACGAGAAACGAAAGATGCCTCGGCAAGTTTTCTTTTATATGAAAATCAGACTTAAAATTGGGTAACCCTTCCCATGCGAGGTGTATAAGTGTATCAGGCTTTTGAAAATATTCAAAGTAATTCAACGTTGTTTTGGGGGTATCTAAATCAAAAAATTTGTATTCCAAATCTGCGTTACCAAACACATGTTTTGCCTTCTCAATATTTCGTACGGCAATCACCACATGACAATCTGCTTGTATCAGTTGTTTAACCACATGTTGACCAATAAACCCGGTAGCTCCTGTTACTAATACCCTTTTCATTATTCAATGATACTAACTTCTGGAATAGGCAATACGAATTTTCCGCCCCATTCCCTGATGTAAGACAACTGAGTTGTAAGCTCAGATTTCAGATTCCATGGGAATAGTATGACAAAATCAGGCTTTTCAACCCGAATAGAATCTTCACTCACCACAGGTATGTGGCTTGCCGGCAAAAACTTGCCTTGCTTATTGGGATTTGCATCTACTACAAAATCTATCAAATCATTCTTCACTCCACAGTAATTCAATAAGGTATTTCCTTTTGCAGCTGCTCCATACCCAACCACCTTCTTTCCTGCTCTTTTTTGGGATAATAAAAAATCCAGGAAGTCGCATTTTATTCGGAATGCTTTCTTCTGAAAACCTTCATAATAACTTATGGATAAAACGCCTGTGTCTTTTTCTTTTTGTAACATGCTGTGCACATTACTATGCACCGGGTGAGCACTGTTATTGTGTGATGCATATATTCGGAGTGAACCTCCATGGGTTGGCAGTTCCTCAACATCTATCATCTTCAGTCCTTTGGATTCGAATATTTTTTGGACGGTGGTAAATGACAAATACGAAAAATGTTCATGATAAATGGTATCAAACTGATTGTTTTGTATAAGCTGGAGGAGGTGAGGAAATTCCATTGTTATTACTCCTTCGGGCTTTAACACAATCTGCATTCCTCCAACAAAATCAAGAATATCCGGAACATGTGCCAATACATTGTTGCCCAATAAAACGTCCGCAAATCTTCCTTCTTCAGCCAGCTGGTGGGCCAGTGATTCACCAAAAAAATCAACTATGGTCTCGATTCCTTTTTCTTTTGCCACCTGTGCCGTATTGCTGGTGGGCTCAATACCTAAAACCGGGATATTACTTTCCTTAAAATACTGCAGTAAATATCCATCGTTACTGGCCAATTCTACAACCAGTGAGTTTTCGTTTAAACCAAAACGGGACTGCATCATGGAAGTGTAAACCTTGGCATGATTCAACCAACTTTTGCTGAAAGACGAAAAGTAAACATATTCCTCATTAAAAATGGCATCTGATTTCGTATACTCATCTACCTGCACCAAAAAACACGATGTGCATACAAATACTTTCAATGGGTAAAAGGTTTCAGGCAAATCCAACTGCTCTTTCTTTAAAAAGGAATTAGATGCGGGTGAATTCACCAGATCTATGAACACATGGTTCGCCTCGCTTTTACAAAATCTGCATTTCATTCAAATCTTGATTTAAAATTTTCATTGATTCTATCAAATGAAAGGTCTCGTTCAGAAACCTGTGTTACCGCTTCTGGCCAATGTATCTCAATCGCAGGGTCATTATACAGCAATCCACCTTCTGATTGAGGAGTGTATGGCGCGGTGTGGAGATAAATCAGTTCGGTATTTTCACTCAGCGTTTGAAAGCCGTGCGCGAAACCTTCAGGTATATACATCATCTTTTTATTGATAGCGCTCAGTTCTACACCCACCCATTTCAGAAATGTGGGAGATGACCTTCTCAAATCAACCGCTACATCAAAAACACTACCTTGTACACATCGTACCAATTTAATCTCTGCTTGTGGTGGAAATTGAAAATGCAAACCACGTACAATACCTTTTTGTGCAGAATTGGAATGGTTCATTTGCACCCATTCTTTTTCATGCCCAATTTGTTTAAATAATTCTTTACAATAAGTGCGCATGAACCACCCCCTCTCATCGCCCTTCGGTTCCGGCTGAATAATATAATTCCCTTTTAGTATCGTTTGTTCAAAAATCATTGCTGCATATAATTCAGAATTTGAGAACGGGTTAAATCAGCCTGAAGTTTTGAATCAGCAGCATACCATTGCAATGTTTCTTTTATAGCTTTATCAGCATTCCATTTAGGAGCCCAGTTCAAAACTTTTTTTGCTTTTTGAATATCCAGTTTCAGGATGCCGGATTCATGAGGTTTATCTTTTGAATCATCCAGTTCCCAACTACCGGCACCCAGGGTTTGTATAGCATGTTCAACCACTTGACGAACCGTTAAATGATCCATAGCTATCGGACCAAAATTAATTGCTCCGGAATAATCCATTCCATCCTCATACAATTTCCCTGCCCATAATAAATATCCTCCCAAAGGTTCCAGGACATGTTGCCATGGACGAATTGAATCAGGATAACGAAGTTGAACAGATTGATTTTTTTGCAATGCACGAATGATATCAGGTATGAGCCTGTCTTCGCTGTAATCACCCCCACCAATTACATTTCCAGCCCTTGCGGCGCCTATACCAATACCATGAACTCCATAATTTGAAATTGGAAAAAACGCACGCCGAAAACTTTGCACAACAAGTTCTGTACAGGCTTTACTGGATGAATAGGGATCAAATCCGCCTAATTGGTCAGTTTCCTTATACAAAACATCCTGCTCCAGGTTTTCATATACCTTATCAGTGGTCACCACAATCACTGAACATTTCATTTGGAGCTTAATCAGTGATTCCATCAAATTCGCTGTTCCGGTAACATTCACATCAAATGTTTCAGCGGGAATAGCATAACTTCTTCTCACCAGGGGTTGTGCAGCAAGATGAAAAATATAATCCGGTTGAAATTTGAGTAACTCATCTTCCAACCTGGATTTGTTTCGTATATCATCTATCACACTATCCATCCTGTTTGAGAGGTCCAGTATTGAAAAATGATTCGGACTCGTTATGGGTGAGAGTGCATACCCCTTAACGGTTGCGCCTAACATCAGAAGCCATTCCGTTAACCAGGAACCTTTGAATCCTGTATGTCCGGTTATAAAAACCCGCTTACCTTTATAGTATGCTTCGAATATATTCCTGTTCACCAGGTTTTCCATTTAGCGTTTCCAGATTGCCATAATTGTTCAAGTTCGAGTTTGTCGCGCAGTGCATCCATACATTTCCAGAAACCCATATGCCTGTATGCGACCAATTCACCGTTTGCAGTGAGTTGTTCGAGAGGATCATCTTCCCACATCATCTGTTGCATGTCACCTGCTAAGTAATTAAATACCTCCGGTTGTAAAACAAAAAAACCTGCATTTATCCACTTACCTTCATCTTTTACCTTTTCTCTGAAGTCGGTTACTTGTCCGTTTGGGGCTAAATCCATCCCGCCAAACCTTGCTTCCAATTGAATGGCCGTAACGGTGGCAATTTTTCCGTGTTGTTTGTGAAAATTTAAAACTTCATTGATGTTCACATCGCTTACACCGTCGCCATAGGTTAACATGAAAGGAGCATTCCCGATATAGGGTTGTACCGCTTGAAGTCTGCCTGCTGTTTTAGTGTCTAAACCTGTATCAACCAGTGTTACTTTGAACGCTTCGCTGTTGGTGTTATGGTAGGTTACATGGTTGTCTTTCAGATTTATCGTTAAATCGGCATTATGCAGGAAATAGTTCATGAAGTATTCCTTGATTACGTAGCCTTTGTAGCCCAGGCAAATAATGAAATCATTAAACCCATGTGCACTGTACATTTTCATGATGTGCCAAATAATGGGTTTACCACCTATTTCAACCATGGGTTTAGGTCGTGTTTCTGTTTCTTCTGTAATCCTTGTGCCTAAGCCTCCTGCAAATATTACCACTTTCATTTATGGAAATTTTACCTGAATATCAATATTTTCGCAAAAATAAAGGATAAATAGCACCCATCCGCAAGTAATTCCATGTCTCAAATCAGAAAAAGAAGCCTCAAAGCAGCAGTTTGGATTTACGCAGGCTTCCTGATTGGCGCACTGAACACTTATTTCTTCACTCATAAGAGTTGGTTTACCACAGACCAGAACGGGCTCACCCGTGTCATGATTGACATCAGTATTCTGATTTGTGGATTTTCTACCCTGGGTGTAACTACCTATTTATTCAAATTCTTCCCATACTATAAAGACAATGTAGAGGACAGGAAAAACGACATCCTGGGCCTTGCGTTGATGGTTGCTTTAGTAGGATTTATCTTAACCAGTATCGGCTTGATGGCTATTGAACCCATGATAGTACGAAAGTTTAGTGAGAAATCCATCTTATTGGTTGAATACTTCTACTGGTGCTTACCCATGGCTTGCTTCATTTTGTTATACAACATTTTGGAATCGTATGCCTATGGTTATCACGAAGGCGTTCTTACCAGCTTACTTAAAGAAACGATTTTGAGGGTTTATACGCTGGTAATTATACTGCTTAAAATTTTCAACATTGTTAGTTTCCATACGTTTATCATATTGTTTGCCTTTCAATATGCATTAATCGTTATCATACTCGCTGTGTATTTAAAACTGAAAAACCAATTATGGTTAAATTTTAAGATCAGCAGGGTTACTTTGAAATACAAGAAAAAGATTATTTCCGTAATGGGATTAACTTTTATTGTTGCGGTGGTCATGGTTTTACGTACTAGTATTGATGGTATTGTACTGGCGGCCAAACAAGACCTTGGCAAGGTTGGTATTTTTGGGTTGGCAGCATACATGGTATCCGTCATGCAAGCCCCTTTCAGGAGTATGGTGGCCGTTACCATTCCGATACTCTCCCGTGCCTGGAAACACAAAGATGTAAAAGAGATTAACCGCATTTATAAACGCTCCTCGATCAACCTCCTTACTTTTTCACTTTTAGTTTTCTTTTGCATCTGGTTGAATTTCGATCAGGCAATCCATTACTTTGGTATAAACGCTGACTATCTTGAGGGTAAATGGGTGTTTTTTATCTTAGGCATGGTAACCATTATTGAGATGGGCTCAGGGGTGAACGCTCAAATCATAGGCACCTCAGTGTACTGGCGGTTTGAATTATGGACGAGCATTCTGCTGACCGTATTAATCATCCCGTTGAGTTACACCTTAACTGTTCGGTACGGAATTATTGGTCCGGCCATTGCCAACATCATCTCTTTCAGTATCTACAACTACATCCGCTTTCATTTCCTTTGGAAGAAATTCAACATGCAGCCTTTCAGCAGAAAAACGGTAGAAGTAATCTTGGTGGCGTTGGGTGCATACTTCATCACACACCTCGCATTGAATTCGTTGAACGGTTTACCCGCACTCCTTTTAAACCCACTCCTGTTCTCCGGTATTTTCATCACAATGGTGTATCAACTCAACATATCTCCGGATATGAAGCCTGTATTATATTCCATGAAAAGCCGGTTCTTAAAGCGGAGGCAATAAACTGATTTTCTGATGGAACAGTTGAATGGCCTTCAACTTGGCATCATCCAGGGTATAACTGATATCTTCAGTAAAATATTTTTTGAGGTCGTATGCTGTATATGCAGCTTCCTGCACTATTTCATCTACATGACTAAACCCCTCACCCAAAGCCTGATTAAACCTTTTGATGAATGTATCCGGTAACAGTTTGTTCGCAACCCAAGCTGCGAACACAAAGGGCAAGCCCGTATGCCGGATCCACACTTCTGCCAGGTCGTACGTATATGCGGAAACACTTCTTTGAATTAAGGCGCGGTCTCCAATCACCACCGCGGCGGTGGTACCTGAAATCTTTGTAATAAAATCTTCACCGGCAGGCAACAGTTGGGGCGCAAGGTTCCAATATTCTTGCAACAATACCCTTGCCAGGTTCACCGAAGTGCGGCTTTGATAATCGAGATACAAATGGGTAACCTGCTCCAGCGGTACTTCGCTGAAGATGCATACACTGGCCACCGGCCCCGTTGCGCCAATGCAATAAGAAGAAATGATATGGCTTTCACGTAACCGGGGGATCATGGCAACCGGAATCAACCCTACATCCAGTTCATCATTCAGCAAGGCTTCGGCAACCTTGGCGGGATAGTTGTAGGTAATGTCCATACCATATGAAAAATCATGCTGATTGAGCCCCCACACCATGGGAAGTGTATTCAGGTAACTCACTGCGCCCACCCGTATTTTTCTGTCCAATTGCTTTCAGTTAATTTTGGCCGAAATTACTATTATCCTTCCATATGCAACCATCACCCCTTACCGCCATCTCTCCTATAGACGGGCGCTACCATGCACAAACTGAAATCTATTCCGCATACTTTTCAGAATTCGCCCTCATACGGTACAGGTTATACGTAGAAGTGGAGTACTTCATTTACCTGAGTGAGCAGGGTTTTTTCAAAATAACTTCGGTTCAAGCCGGTTTATTGAGGAAACGGGTTACAGAATGCACACTGGAAGATGCCATGCGCATTAAGGACACTGAATCAGTAACCAACCACGATGTGAAAGCCGTGGAATACTTTATAAAAGAGGTGCTTGAGTTACACGGATTGGGCCATTTAAAAGAATGGGTTCATTTTGGATTAACCTCACAAGACATCAACAATACTGCGGTGCCGTTGATGTGGAAACACGCCATGGAGCAGGTGTATTTACCGTCAGTATTGAATATTGAAAAGCAGTTGAACCGTTTAGCCAAACAATGGAAGGATGTGGCTATGCTTGCCAGAACGCACGGCCAGCCGGCTTCTCCTACCCGATTGGGAAAAGAAATTGCTGTGTTTACCGAAAGAATTCAAAGGCAGATACAACTTTTTAGCTATATCCCCTATACTGGAAAGTTTGGAGGTGCCACCGGAAATTTCAACGCTCACCATGTGGCCTACCCGAAGAAAAATTGGGTCAAGTTCGGGAATGATTTTTTAGAGCAACGGTTGGGGCTGGAACGTCAGCAACAAACCACTCAAATAGAACATTATGATACACTTGCCGCGCATTTCGATACCATCAAGCGATTGAATACGATTTTGATGGATGTATGCAGGGATATCTGGAGTTATATCAGCATGGAATATTTTACTCAAAAAACGAAGGCGGGCGAAGTGGGCAGCAGCGCGATGCCGCATAAGGTAAATCCGATCGACTTTGAAAATGCGGAAGGAAATCTCGGTATGGCGAACGCCTTACTGGAACATTTATCAGCCAAATTACCACTATCCCGTTTACAGCGTGATTTAACCGATAGTACAGTATTGCGCAACATTGGCGTGCCGGTTGCCCATACACACATTGCCTTGTTATCCATTGAAAAAGGACTTAAAAAACTCGTGCTCAACGAATCCGCTATAGCAGCCGATCTGGAAAAAAACTGGGCCGTGGTGGCAGAAGCCATCCAAACCATATTAAGAAGAGAAAATTATCCAAAGCCGTATGAAGCATTAAAGGCTTTAACCCGTGGGAAACAGGCTATTAATAAAAAAACGATGCATCAGTTTATTGATGGATTGAAAATCAGTAAAGAACTCAAAGCTGAGTTAAAAAAAATTACACCATTTAACTATTTCGGCATATAAATTACTTAAATTCGAAATATTAAATAAAGATGTTTTGATTATAACGAGACGTTTCTTTTTCTTTTTTTTCTTTTGCTTTTATTATGGTATTCAAACAAAAGGACAAAGTTGCAACAATTGGCTCTACACCAATGCAGTCGGTTCTTCTATTAAAATTGGTGATCTTGACGTTTCCGGCAATAAAATAACTGTAGAAGCAATTTTTAACCGAACTGCCCCTTGGAGCGGCAATTATCTTTATGCCGGTGATTTAGTATCAAAACACGACTTGCCCAATAATGTTAACTATCTCTTGCGCCCCAATAATGCAGAAATAACTACAACAAACGGTTATTTTGCCACACCGGAAGTTTGTTTAATTCAACTAAATAAAACCTACCATGCTGCTCTGGTTTATGATGGTTCTACACTAAAATTTTACAGAAATGGCTTTCTTATGAGTCAGGTATCCGCTAGCGGCAACTTGGTCAATAATAATTTCATCACGACCATTGGCGACTATGCATACCCCAATCCTCTTGGGACCAATTTCGTAGGTTTTATAAATGAAGTGCGAATTTGGAATGTTGCCAGGACCCAAGATCAAATTAGGAACAATATGCAAAATAGTTTGAGCAATCCTACAACTCAAACAGGCTTAATGGCATATTATACATTTGACAATTTAGCAAACAAACAAGGAAACGCTACATGGAATGGGGTTCTAACTGGAACAGCAACTATAAATAACAACAACACATCTTGTACATTCATTGCTGACTCTTGCAACACTATTGTAAATACGCCTGTAATTATCAACGATTATACTCCAGTAATTTCTATAGATCAATGCATTAATAATATTCAAGTAGTAGATGCATCTTCATTCCATGTAGGAGATACTGTACTCATTATTCAAATGCAAGGTGCTGACATTAATGTATCAAACACAAATAATTTTGGCAATATAAACGATTACAATAGCACAGGGAATTATGAATTCAACTATGTGAGTAATATAAACGGAAATGTGATTACCCTACTAAATAATCTAACTCGAGATTATGATTTACCCAACGGTAAGGTGCAATTAGTAAGAGTTCCATATTATGAGAAATTAATTGCCAATAATGAAATCACTTGCTTGCCTTGGGATGGTGAGAAAGGAGGTGTTATTGCCTTTGAAGTCAGAGACTCTTTAGTTCTTAATGCCAAAATTAATGCCAGCGGTTCAGGTTTTAGAGGAGGTTTAGGAATAAACACTTTTATTAACTCCACAGATTGTGGTCAAACTGCATTTATATATCCTGGCAATTCAACTGTAGCTGCAGAGAAAGGGGAAGGTATCGCCATCCTGGGCAACACATATGTAAAAGGCAGGGGTGCACCAGCAAATGGTGGTGGCGGCGGACAGGACCATAATTCAGGTGGTGGTGGTGGTGGAAACGGAGCTGCTGGTGGCTTTGGAGGATTTCAGTGGTTGGATTGTTCAGGTTCTGTTGACAATAGAGGAATTGGTGGAAAACCTCTCTTGTATAATAATACTTCCAATAAAATATTTATGGGAGGTGGAGGGGGTGCTGGTCATTGTAATAATGTAGGATTCAATTCAAGTGGAGGAAACGGAGGTGGAATTATCATCATCAAAGCAGGTAAAATTATTTCAAACAATAATCAAATTGTTTCTAATGGTGCGAATGGCGCACAATGTGTACAAAACGGAGTTTTTGGTTACTGCCATGAAGGGATGGGCGGAGGAGGTGCAGGAGGTACGATTCTATTGGATATAAATCAGTTCATAGATAATGTTTCGATATCAGCGCATGGTGGTGATGGGGCAAACATGAATGGAGAAAATATTGGAAGTCTTGGTCCAGGTGGTGGTGGCGGTGGTGGTATTACATGGTTTAAGCAAAACTCAATACCACCTAATGTGATTACAACACATCAAGGAGGCAACAGGGGTGTGAATACAAATATTGGAAATGCAATACACGGAGCAACTAGAGGAAATGCAGGCACCAACGTTTTTAATTTGGTTTTACCCATTGACAATACACTGTTTGAGCCCAACATCGACTCCATTCGCATAAACAGAAATCAAACTTCCTGCACCTCGTTTCAATTCAATGCCCTGGGCTTTACACGATCAAATCCAATCATTAGCTGGGAATGGAATTTTGGCGATGGTAACACTTCAACCAATGCTAACCCCTCACACGCATATTCAACTCCCGGTAATTATACTGTTAAACTCTATGGAGCTGATGTGAATGGATGTATTGACAGCAGCGAACTTTCCTTAAATATTGTAGAAGCTAATGTTGCTGCAAGTCCTGATCAACAGTTTTGTTCAAACGGATCTGTTACCACTTCTGTTTCTGCAACAGGAAATGGAACCATTTTATGGTCACCTGCCATCCTTTTTAATAATCCGGGATCATCCAACCCAAGCGTAACAATTAGTAACACCACAAAAGTATTTGTTACTTCTACCCTATCCCCCGGTTGTGTTGCTATGGATTCAGTAAACATTGTTGTAAATCCATTGCCCAGTACCAATTTATCTTTATCCGTATGCCCTGCACAGTTACCGTTCAACTGGAACAGCCAAAATATTACTTCCGGCGGAATTTATATGGCTGTGTTGCCATCTGCTGCAGGTTGCGATTCTACCATTTCACTCAGTTTAAATGTGGAAGACACGATAAGAAGTTTTAACCAAGTTACAATTTGCAGCAATCAGGCACCCTATACATGGAACAGCCAATCGTTAAATACGTCCGGGATATACAGCACCAACCTATTATCAGTAAGCAATTGTGATTCGGTTGCAACTGTACAACTTACTATTCACCCGGTTTCAAATAGCTTAACCAATGAAACCATTTGCAGTAGTCAAATACCATACTCCTGGAACGGCCAATCCATTACATCCTCTGGTAATTATCAGGTTGTATTATTGAATTCTCTGGGTTGCGATTCAATTGCCCGATTAAATTTATCTCTCCTGCCTTCATCCACTTCAAACACCGCTCAAACCATTTGCTCCAATGCCACTCCATTTTCCTGGAACGGTCAATCATATAATAGCACCGGGAATTATGCTGTTCAATTAATAGGTTCGAATGGTTGTGATTCAGTGGCAAATTTAAATTTAACGGTAAACCCTGTACGAAACAGTAACACAAATGCCAGTGTATGTTCTGGTGCATTGCCTTACATATGGAACGGACAACCCATCCTTTCTTCAGGCACCTACACAACTAATTTAACAGCAACCAATGGTTGTGATTCTATAGCTACGCTTCAACTTCAGGTGAATTCCGCTGTTACGAGCACTACACAAAGAAGCATTTGTACAGCACAACTACCCTACACATGGAATGGACTCACACTGAACGCTTCCGGTACGTACACAGCTAACTTAATTTCACAAGCCGGTTGTGATTCTATAGCAACACTTGAACTTCAGGTTGGTAATGCTGTATCCAGTTCAATATCGGATGAAATCTGTAACAGTTCACTTCCCTATGCCTGGAACGGATTAAATATCCAGACTCCCGGAATATACAGCGCCACATTAACCAGTACCATCGGATGTGATTCTGTTATTACCTTAAACCTTTCCATAAAGCCAACACCCGCATTCAATACAATTCCCGATACATCTATTTGCAAAGGTTCCACGATTCGGTTGACTTCAACTGCCGGATTCTTAACCTATCAGTGGTCACCGGGAAGCATGGTGAACGATTCAACAGTTGCGAATCCAATATACTCCGGGAGCAATGCATTACAAATGCTTACGGTGCGTGCCACTGATATGGAAGGTTGTATTACCTCAGATACAGTTTGGGTTTCAAACAGACCGTTGCCGCTTGTAACAGCCACACCGGATACGTCTATATGCCTGAATACCAATCTAACTTTGAGCGCAAACGGGGCCGCTGTATATAGTTGGTCTCCTGCTCAGTACCTTGATTTTCCTAATTCCAGTAACCCGGTATTCTCAGGTAATATAGCTACTACTTACATCGTATCTGGCACAGACGACTTTGGTTGCATTGGAAAAGATACCGTTGCTATAAGCATAAGAACACAAAACAACTTAAATGCTCCTCCCAATAAATCTTTATGCTTAGGCAGTAGTGTAGAATTAGATGGTGCGAATGGAAATGGTTACCAATATGTGTGGTCCCCCGGTTATGGTTTGAGCAATCTGAACGTTCCCAATCCAATAGCAAACCCAATTCAGAGCACCCTGTATACCGTCACCATATTAGATCCAATTTGCGGATATGAAAGAAACTTTCCTGTCAACGTAACCGTTCATCCCTTACCCAACATCGCTGTACAAAAGTCAAATAACATAAACTGTTCGCAGAAAAGTACCCGACTCACTGCTTCCGGTGCAAGTCAGTATCAATGGCAAAGTAACCCTACCCTGAACAACACAAACATTCGAAACCCTATTGCTTCTCCAACCGTAACCACAACATATTATGTAACAGGTACCGATACCCGAGGTTGCTCTAAAACTGATTCCATCACTGTTACTGCGATGAGTGTACTGGAAGCTTATGCCATACCCAACGCATTTACTCCTAATGGCGATGGTTTAAACGACTGTTTCGGAATTAAGAAATGGGGAGATGCAAGAAATGTTTACTTGGTCATCTTTAACAGATGGGGTGAAAAAGTATTTGAAACAAGAGACATGAATGAATGTTGGGATGGAAAATTCAACGGAAAAGATGCCAATGCAGGAAATTTTGTTTACTATGTGCATGCAGATACACCATGCGGGAAAATGAGAAAACGTGGAAATGTGGTATTGATACGATAGTCCACAAGCAATATCCTGAAAAACACCTCCTCAAATTTCAACATCCACAGAAATTCGCTTACATTCAGTAAACAATAACCGCTAAACTTTAATGTATGAAAAGAAACATGGGCACAACCGACAAAGCCATACGTTTTTTAATTGCGGCTGCCATTGCCGTATTGTATGCCACAGGCGTTCTTAAGGGCACATTGGGATTGGTATTACTGATCCTGGGTGGGGTGTTTGTTTTCACCAGCCTCATCAGTTTTTGTCCGCTCTATACCCTGTTCGGCATGAACACCTGCAAAACCAAAAAGCCCTGATTATTTGTGTATCTCGCTGGTGAAATGAAACTCAATGTCGGGGTTGTTTGTTCGCTCGGTTTGGAGAAACCATTCACTTTGCGCCAGATATACCAGATGTCCGTCTTTATCTTCTGCAATATTCGCCTGCTTAAACCGGGTGAAATCCAACAGCTTCTTAGGGTCTTTACTGGTAATCCAACAAGCTTTGTAGAACGGCAGCGCATTCATCTGAACAGAAGCACCATACTCCTGCAATAAGCGGTATTGAATCACCTCAAACTGTAATTCACCTACACAACCAATAATCTTCTTATTTCCTCCAAATTGTGTGAACAGCTGTGCCACCCCTTCATCCGTTAACTGATTTAAACCTTTCTCCAACTGCTTGGTTTTCATTGGGTCTTTATTAGATACCTCTTTAAAAATTTCAGGTGAAAAACTGGGGATTCCGGTGAAATAAAACGATTCACCTTCGGTGAGTGTATCGCCAATTTTGAAGTTCCCTGTATCAAATAGTCCGACAACATCCCCCGGATAAGCCTCTTCAATCACGTCTTTTTGACGGGCCATAAAGCTGTACGGATTGGTGAAGCGTACATCCTTTTCCAAACGCACATGCCGATAATATTTGTTCCGCGAAAACTTACCGCTGCATACCCTGAGAAAGGCGATGCGGTCGCGGTGTTTGGGATCGAGGTTGGCATGGATCTTAAATATGAAACCACTGAACTTCTCCTCTTCCGGTTTAACCAAACGGCTGGTTGTTTCTCGTGGCCGGGGCGTAGGAGCAATATCAATGAAGGTATCCAACATCTCCTTCACACCAAAATTATTGATGGCACTTCCATAGAAAACCGGAGCGATATCACCAGATAAATAATCGTTCACATTGAGCTGGCCGTAAACACCTTCCAACAATTCCACATCCTCCCTCAATACCGCCGCATCTTTCTCTCCAATGGCTCTATCGAGTGCATCGGTATGCAGGTCACTAATTTCAAGTACGTCTTCTGCTTTGGAGCCAGGAGAAAATAACACCAATCGCTTCTTCGACAAATCATACACGCCTTTAAAATCTTTTCCGCTGTTGATGGGAACCGTCATGGGATGTAAACGAATCGGCAACTCCTTCTCTATCTCTTCCAGCAAATCGAACCGATTTTTCCCGTCACGGTCCATTTTATTGATATATACAATTACCGGCGTTTTACGCATGGCAATCACCTCCATCAATCGGCGAGTTTGTTCCTCTACTCCATTTACACTATCAACCACCAACACCACACTGTCTACCGCGGTTAATGTCCTGAAGGTATCTTCCGCAAAATCCTTGTGCCCCGGTGTATCCAACAGGTTGATCAGGTGATCACGATACTCGAATGTCATAACACTGGTGGCTACACTAATTCCACGCTGCCGCTCAATCTCCATAAAATCACTCGTGGCATGCTTCTTTATTTTGTTGCTCTTTACCGCTCCTGCCGTTTGAATGGCTCCACCAAACAACAGAAACTTCTCCGTTAAGGTGGTTTTACCGGCATCGGGGTGAGAGATGATGGCAAATGTTTTCCGGCGCTGTATTTCGGGTATGTATTTCATAAAGTGCGCAAAGATAACCGTAAAATATTTTTTCTGAACGGTTCGTTGGATTGGTACAGGGGCTGAAGAAATGCAGTATTTTTGGCCATGCGGAAAACGCTGAATATCCTCGCCAGTTCCCTTCATCAAACCTGGAACGAGCTTAAACTCAACAAAACACGTACTGCCTTAAGCCTCACGGGAGTGGCTTTTGGTATTTTCTGCATCATTGGCGTACTGGCCACCGTCAATAGCTTGGAACGCAATATCCAGGACCAGTTGAAATCACTGGGTAGCAACACCATTTATATAGACCGATGGGTGTATGGCGGCAACAGCACCGTTCCATTTTGGAAGTTACGGGCCAGGCCGGTAATGAAGTTTGAAGAGAAGGCCCTCATTGTTGAGCGCAGTGAGTTATTGGATAAAATTACTTTCCTGTTGCAAAGCCAAACCAATATCGGATACAAAGATGCATTAATCAATGGCATCACCCTGTACGGAATTGATGAAGACCAGATGGCCATTCAGCCTATAGAATTTGAAGCCGGGCGTTACGTATCGGCTGCAGAATTTCATAGCGGATCTCCGGTTTGTTTGCTGGGCTATAGCAACGCCGAAGACTTATTTGGAATTGCGAGTAGTGCTGTAGGTAAAATGGTGGACGTAAAAGGGCGCAAGGTGCGTGTGGTAGGTGTTATTAAAAAAGTAGGACAGAATTTTGTGGGATGGGATTTCGACAATTCCGTCATGCTGCCATACAAATTCAGTAAGATGTTGGTTGATGACCAGCGGATGAATCCGATTTTTATTGCAAAAGGCAAGGAAGGTGTTGCTGCTGAAGCCTTCACCGATGAACTCCGCGGCATCATGCGGCAAATCAGACGGTTATCACCCCGCGAAGAGGATAATTTTGCATTAAACTCTGTAGAGGCCCTCAGCAAGCAGCTTTCCGATTCTTTTGTCACCTTTAATATTGTAGGTGCCATTATTGGAGGCATCAGTTTAATTGTGGGGATGTTTGGTATCGCCAACATTATGTTTGTTACCGTGAAAGAGCGCACCTCCGTAATCGGACTCAAAAAAGCAATCGGGGCAAAAAGTAAAACCATTCTGGCAGAATTTTTAATGGAAGCCATATTGTTATGTATTGCAGGTGGCTTAGGGGGATTGGTTTTCGTGTATTTATTAACGTTATTACTATCGGGCCCATTGAATTTTCCTGTGTACGTTTCTGTTCCGATGATACTGGTTACCATCATTATCTGCCTTGTAGTAGGTGTACTCGCCGGCATCATTCCGGCTTCTCGTGCCGCCAAGATGGATCCGGTGGTGGCCATTAGAAAATAATATACTATGCCTTTAATACTTGCCATAGAATCTTCCTGTGATGAAACCGCTGCTGCTATCAGCAAAAACGGGAACATCCTCAGTAACGTGATTGCTACGCAGGCCATCCATCAGCAATACGGAGGTGTAGTGCCTGAACTGGCTTCCAGAGCGCACATGCAGCACATTGTACCGGTGGTGGCCGATGCCTGCCATAAAGCCGGGGTAGAATTAAAAGAAGTGGATGCTTTTGCCTTCACCCAATCTCCCGGCCTCATCGGCGCATTGATGGTAGGGGCTCAGTTTGCCAAATCACTTGCGATGGCCACAGGCAAACCCCTCATTGCCGTACACCATATGCAGGCACATGTACTGGCCAACCTGATTGAAGAACCCAGGCCTGCATTTCCCTTTTTATGTTTAACCGTTAGTGGCGGTCATACTCAAATTGTGGTTTGTCATTCCCCCTACCATATGGAAGTGATCGGCGAAACGATAGATGATGCCGTGGGAGAAGCATTTGATAAAACAGCAAAGCTGCTCGGTTTGCCCTATCCGGGCGGGCCACTCATCGACCGGCACGCACAAAATGGAAACCCGAAGGCTTTTCAGTTTCCGGAGCCTAAAACAGACGGATTGAATTTCTCTTTCTCCGGTATTAAAACCGCTGTACTATATTTTCTGTCGAATGCCGGAAAATCGTACACGTTCAAAGAACAGTTCACGGCAACGGAAGAAGAGAAAGCCGCCTTTATAGAACAACACCTGGCGGATATTTGTGCGAGTGTGCAGCACCGTTTGGTACACTACCTCATCAAACAACTTAAAAAGGCTGCCGATCAAACCGGCATCCGTGAAATTTGTATTGCGGGTGGGGTGAGTGCAAACAGCGGATTGCGTAAAGCCCTGCAGGATGCGGGTGCCTCATACGGATGGAACACCTACACACCGGCATTTCAATATTGTACCGATAATGCAGCTATGATTGCCATTACGGCTCACTATAAATATATAGCAGGAGATTTTGCCGGTATGGATATTACACCGGCTGCCCGCAGTCAATGGTAATTATGCCTAATCCTTACTTTCAATTTAAACAGTTCACCATTCAGCAGGGCCAAAGCGCCATGAAAGTAACGACTGATGCATGCGTGTTGGGAGCCCTGGCCAATAAACTGGTACAAACACAACCTGTATATTTTCACCGCGGACTGGATATTGGTGCCGGCACGGGAGTACTTTCACTGATGCTGACACAGGATACATCCCTCTTTGTAGATGCGGTGGAAATGGACCGGTTAGCAGCCACAGAATGTGCTTCAAATGTGCAGGCATCCCCCTTTGCCAACCGCATCACCGTGCACCCGGTGCGCATAGAAGAATATAAAACCACTCCGGAGCTGTATGATATCATCATATGCAACCCGCCCTTTTTTAAAGCCTCACTCCCCTCACCCAACGAAAGAATTAATCTGGCACGCCACGAAGATTTGCTGAGTTCGGAACGCTTGTTACAAGAAGTATTCACGCGAATGACTGAAAAGGGCACTGCAATGATATTAATGCCGGCCGACAGAGACGAAGGATTCAGGAAAAAGTCTGATGCAGAAAACCTATTTATACATTCAACGATTTATATACAACATACGGAGCTCCATCAACCCTTCAGGGTGATATACCTGCTGAGAAAATTTTACGCGGATGAAACAACCCGTAGGTTGGTGATAAGGGATAACCATAACGCATATACGAAAGAGATGCAGGAACTCATGCAACCCTTTTACCTCAAACTGTAACACATCATTCTACGATGCCGGCATATTCCTTCATGTATTCATACTCGGGAGTGAGTTTACCATCCTGTACAATGGTAGCCCGCCGAATCACCTCACTGCCTCCTTTGAACAAATCAGCCAGTACGTGTTTGATGAGTTGTTCTCCAAAATACCTGCTGGCATCGCGTGGCAATTCGTTGGGCAAATTCCCTACCGCCATAACATCTACCGAGCCGGGTAAATAAGGCGCTGTTTGGGTGAACGTTTCTTTATCCACCCCATACACAGGATCTTCAATGGTGGAATCTCCCAGATTACAGGGGACTGACCCGTGCATATCATCGGTTACATCGGCAATGGTTTGTATGCGAAAATCCGGCCTGCGGAGATCTTCCATTTCAAAAAGCCTTGGTATATTCTTATCCCAGTAAATTCCATTCATCAATATATCGGTATGCGGAATATACTTTGGAAATGTACAGGAGTATGTTTGCGGTTGTGTATGAAAGGTATTTCGGTGATATGTACCCTGGGCATCTTCATATAAATCTGCGCCTTTCAAATGAACGAACACCGGATACTCAAAATCCTTTTCCAGATAATCATCGGGTTCAACTTCGTGTATGCCCAACAGGTTCATAATCTCCAACAGCCCATGCGCCACCCTCCCACTACCGGTAACGGCAATTTTAATGTTCGGCAACTTTAAGCCAAAATAGGTGTGAATCAGGTATTGAAGATTTTTAGAGGAATTCACTTTAGGCAATGTATACGCGCCGGTTCTTAAACCGTAGGCCCTCATCCCATTGTGTGCTCCCACAATCCCCGCAAAAAATCCAAAGCCTATAATTCGTGCACCGTCGTTGTGTTCAAGACATTCATAGTCGATTAATGTAATGCGCTTGCGGATAATTGCCTGCAATAACCCCTGATTGTACGGCTGAAGTTTTTTGGTATGCGAGAAAAACAAGTACGTTTTACCTTCTATCAGCATGTGTACAGGCACTTCTTTAATTCCGAAAAGTATATCACAATCCGATAAATCCTCCTGCAGCTCCACACCCGCACTCAGGTATTCACGATCACTAAAACAACGGTTGGGAGAGGGTTGAACGAGTACGGTGATTTGTGGATGGTGCATTTTCAGCCAGCGGCACTGGGATGGAGTTAATGCCACGCGGTTATCAGTGGGCACTTTTCCTTCTCTTATTAATCCGATCTTCAAAATTGATTGATTTTGAGGCGCAAGTTACAATTATTACACAAGACGACCGGTTGGGAAAAGTTTAAAAAAAAGGATTCGTTTTTGGTAGACAAAATGTATTGATGTAATATTGCACCCGCTTCACGCATAAGCCCAGGTGGCGGAATTGGTAGACGCAGCAGACTCAAAATCTGCCGTTCGCAAGGATGTGCTGGTTCGATTCCAGTCCTGGGCACTCAACATCCCGATGCATACAGCATCGGGATTTGTTTTACCAACCAATACCTTCCTCAAAATGATTCTACGCATACTCCCTGTGTAAGCGAAAATTATTCCTGAAGAACAGCATCGTAAATAACTACTAACTTCTATATTTGGTATCAAATGTTGTATACAAAAAAGGGCCTCCGGCCATTCTTATTGCTCTTTCTTTTTTTAACCTCCCAAACATTAATTGCTCAACAGAAACTATTGGAGCAGTTTCTGATTGATGATACATTAATGAAAAAAGTGTACATAGCTGAAGCGGAAACAAAATACAATAAAACCATAGATGCTTTTTCGGGTAATCATAAAAAGGATTATTATAAAATCCTTGGTGATCAATGGACAGAAATTAAATCGTTGATATCCGGTACCCGTACCCTGACAGATGGCAAAGCGCATGCTTATTTACAAAAAATAGTTTCTAAAATTGTTGCCTCCAACCCTGAACTGCAATCGTTGGATATTCGGGTATTCTTTTCACGAGATTACTGGCCCAACGCTTATAGCATGGGTGACGGAACCATTGCTATCAACGCCGGATTGGTTCAGTATTTTAGTACAGAATCGGAATTGGCCTTTGTACTGTGTCATGAACTGGCACACTATTATTTGAAACACCGGGATATTGCCATTAAAAAATATGTGGATACCATCAACAGCAAAGAGTTTCAAAAAGAACTTAAAAGCATTGCCAATCAGAAATATCAAACCAACGCCAGATTAGATGCAATGCTGAAAAACTTTGTGTTCGATAACAGAAAGCACAGTCGCGATCACGAATCGGAAGCGGATGAAAAAGGATTACAATTTTTTGTGGCAACTGGGTATAAAACACAGGCTGTATATTCGGTGATGGATATACTGAAAGTGGCTGATGATTCTATCCTCTATCAACCATTGCAGTTAAACCGTGTGTTCCATTTCAATAATTTTCCATTCAATGAAAAATGGGTTAGAACCGAAACTTCCATTTTTAGTAAAATGAAAACCGAAGACCAGGAACTGACTCCAAAAGAAATTGATTCACTGAAAACCCATCCTGATTGCGACAAACGGAAAGCATACCTTACTCCCCAAGTAGAAAGGTATGGCTATTCCGGCAAGCACTTTATAGTAGATTCTGTAACCTTTAAAGAAATTAAAGAGAAGTTTGAACTTGAAATGATTGAAGAAACCTATCGGCAGAAACAACTGAGCCGAAATTTGTACTTCAATCTGTTGTTATTGCAGGAAAACAAACACACGGATTATGCCGTATTTGGCATTCTTCGTTGTCTGACCGACATCTACACATTACAGAAATCACATACACTGGGGAATTATATTGAGGTAGAAAACCGCTATCGCAAACCTGAGTACAATCAATTGCTCAGGATGTTATCCCGTCTAAAACTCAATGATATAGCTTCAATAGGAAAATCATTTATAGAAGTGCATCACAGCCGCATGCAACAGTATGAGGAATGGTTGCATCAATATCATACATTTTTAAATCTCACATTGTAAAAATAAACCACCACACATGAAACATTTACTGCTGCTCATCGGGTTATCAATGATTGCTTTTCAGCACCAGGCACAGAAACTCACCATCGACAATATCCGTAAAGTGAGTATGCGCGGTTCAGGCGCCATTAAAGACGGATCTGATGTTAAAGGTTATTACTTCTTTTATGTAAGTGATAAAGTAGATAAAAAAACCAACGAATACACCATTGATATTCATGATGACAATCTCCAAAAACTTAAATCGATCAAGTTTGAGGAAAGCAAAGATGTATTTATGCTGGAATGCGCCTTCAACGGATCAGATCTGGCATTTATGATTTACAATAAGAAAGAAAAGTATTTTGAATTTCAGATTTATGATGCCACAGGGAAGAAGAAATTCAGTTACACAAAAGATATCACCAATAAGGAAAAGAAGTACATAGAGGCTCAATATCTTGCATTGACAGATGAAGATCAATCTTTTTCGGG
Organism: Ferruginibacter sp.; assembly: GCA_019638635.1. GTDB lineage: Bacteria > Bacteroidota > Bacteroidia > Chitinophagales > Chitinophagaceae > Ferruginibacter. Next base: position 43,887 of record JAHBTM010000013.1, read on the forward strand.
CATGTTCCCGATTGAAAACAAAGGTTTTCTTGTCAATATCCCTAGTCGCGAAAACAAGGATTACACATTCGAAATTCAGTACATGAGTACCGAAAAAAGAAAAATGTGGTCGTATATTCAAACAGATGGTGGCAAGAAATTTCTGGGTGATTATCTGGGTACAGCGAACGGAGTAGTGTATTTATTTGTGCAACGTTACAAATCGATGATGGACCAAAATCCTGAGTCGCACATTCTGGGGTTGTCACTCGAAAGCGGAAAAGTACTTTTCGAAAAAACAACTGATTTACCGGATGCCAAATTCTATCCTTCCACTTTATCACAATTGGAGAATGGGAAAATGTATTTGTACGGAGAATATTTTGGTCCGAACGAAAATATAATGAAAGGGAAGTCAAATGGATTTTCATTCTGGGAAGTGAATGAAAAAGGGGATAAAATCAGCGAAAAACAATTGAGTTGGACAGAAGGCCTTGGTAAACATTTGTCGGTGAATTCTAAAGGCAGAATTAATGATTTCGGATATATGGTACTGCATGACATCATTCAAACATCAGATGGAAGTATTTATGCCGTTACTGAAGGATTTAAGAAAGTTGCTGATGGTGTAGGAATTGCGATGAACATGTTGGCGGGTGGCAAAGCTGCAAACGTGATGAAAATCAGAACTACTGATATGTTGCTCATCAAATTTGACCCTTCATTCAATATACAAGAGGCAACTATTTATCCAAAAACCAGCAGCAATGTACATTTACCGAACGGCGCTGATTTAGCCAGCATTACATTGATTGGCAAATTCATGAAATATTATTGGGGAGGATTTGATTATCAGTATAAATTAGTAAGTAATGATAAATCTTCATTTACCTTATGTTACAGCGATTATGTGAGGGGAAAAGATTACAAAGGTGGCACCTTCAATACTATAACGTACAACAATGGCACAATGACTACGGATAAAATTAATACGAAAAGCGACGCATCTTGGTCATCGGTATTACCGGCAAAGCAAGGACAGGTACTGATTCTTGAATACTTCAGAAAAAAGAAAACAATGGAAGTGCGATTTGAAAAAATGAATTAACCCAATACAGCTCAAGTTAAAAAATGCTTCGTACGACATTTATCAGACAACTGGTAAGCGTGTACGAAGCATTTAGCTTTATCAAATGACTGCAGTTTTCGTATAGATTACATCCATCTGTATAACTCTACTTCGCCGTTGGCTTCTTTGTTGGCCAGCAGATTAAATTTCAAAACCTGATTGAAAGAGCATGGGATTTTTAAAATACACGCAGCGTGTAAGCTCAATCGCCGCCATGCAATAAGCGTTATTAATGGCGCAATGTTAAAGCTACTACATTCATGTTGGAGCAAATTGGAACAAAGAATTCCCTCTAACACTTAAGATAAAACTATACAACGGCGGAACCGCTAAATTGAACGCTTCGAAATGGCAGCGCTGTATTTTAATGATGAATTATCATAATTTCACCTACCTTTGCAGCAGTTCATTTTTTACGCGGCATTAACAGCCGGAATACCTCCTGCCCTTATAATCAGCGAATATCCTCGTTATTAATGATGAAGCCCTGCTTCATTTCCGCACTAAATTTTTAAATTATACACATTGTTATTTTCAGAATTGAAGATCATTCAGCCCATATTGGATGCACTGAATGAAGAAGGCTATACCACGCCTACCCCTATCCAGCAATCGGCCATTCCGCATTTGCTGCAACAAAAAGACCTGTTGGGTTGTGCGCAAACCGGCACCGGAAAAACAGCCGCATTTGCTATCCCTATCCTGCAGTTACTGGCAATGCCCAAGAACATGCAAAGCCATGGCGCCCGACCAATACGTGCCCTTATCCTCACACCTACCCGTGAGCTGGCCATTCAGATACAGGAAAGTTTCAATGCCTATGGACGGCACCTCAGGTTGAAAAACCTCGTGATCTTCGGCGGCGTGAATCAAAATCCACAAGTAGATGCACTGAAAAGAGGGGTCGATATTTTAGTGGCTACACCCGGCCGTTTACTGGATTTATATAATCAGGGATATATTCAGCTGAGGGATATTGAAATATTCGTATTGGATGAAGCCGACCGTATGCTGGACATGGGATTTGTACACGATGTAAAAAAAGTGATTACCAAAATACCGGAAAAACGCCAGACTCTCCTGTTTTCAGCTACCATGCCCGATGAAATTCAAAAACTGGCCAACTCCATTCTACACCAGCCCATACACGTTACCGTTACTCCTCCGAGCACCACAGCTGAAACTATTGAACAGTGGATGTTCTATGTAGAGAAACAAAACAAACGCGCCCTGCTTGAACATTTACTGAAAAACACGCAGGCCGATGCCGTATTGGTATTTACACGTACCAAGCATGGGGCTGATAAAGTAGTGAAGGATTTACACCGTGCCGGGATTTCCGCTGAAGCCATTCATGGAAATAAATCGCAGAATGCGCGCCAGCGTGCCCTCACCAATTTCAAAAACAGAACAACGCGTGTACTGGTAGCTACCGATATTGCTGCAAGAGGTATAGATGTAGATGACCTTACACATGTTATCAATTACGAGTTACCTGAAGTACCTGAAACCTATGTTCACCGCATTGGAAGAACCGGGAGAGCCGGAGCATCGGGTATTTCTTTCTCCTTCTGCGAGGCTGAGGAAACAGCCGATTTGAGGGACATACAAAAACTGATCGGTAAACCCATCCCCGTAAATGATACTCATCCATGGCATACCACATTCCATGAAATAAAAAGCAGGCCTGCACCCGGACAAAACCGAGGGGCAAGACCGGAACGCCGCAAAGTAACCCATGGAACCCAAAGCAGACCGCATCAACGTGCTGCTACGGAAACGGGTAAAAGAAGGCATTTTTAAAAACTACCGCTGGCCCCACCACCGCCAAAAGATCCACCTCCAAATCCTGTAGGTGGATTTTTAATATCCGGATACTGCTCAACATTTATAACTGATTTTGAATACTCATAATGCTCATTTTCTTCTGCAAAAGCAATATGACCTTTGAATGGATTTTTGAAAAATTTTATCAGATACCATGCAAAAAATATTCCGGCTAATCCAATCAACGAAATCCATACACCGTATTGTTCAAATGCACTTAATGACATAAACACATAGCACGTAAGTAAGATTAAAACCAACCCACTCCTAAATAATACCTTATTCCGTTGTTTGAAACCCAGCAATATAAAACCAAGCGGCAGTAATACACATAAGATGAGTTCAATGCAATGCAGTACAAAATTCGCTTTATGGTGTACAGGGGTTGAGAAAATTAAGGAATAACTAATAACCCCATGGCTGAAAATCAATGCAACAACTTTTATTACAGTAAACAAACCCTCATAATAATGGGGAGCTTTAGATATCCGCTGAAATACGCCGAATACTAACAAAGAAATTGAACATAATAACAGTGGAGTGTACACGTGCAAAGGCGTATTTTCTAAAAAAGTATAGAAAACGAACATGGCACTTAGAAATGTAGCAACTGCTGACACGCCGTTTAAATACCGAATGGTAAACACAAATGCAACCATGAACACTGTCCATCCTGATTGTAGGACTGACAACCTAAACACATCATCTGCACCCATTACCAAAAAAAGTATAGCGGCATGACAAAACGCATCATCTACACCGGTTTTAAAATGAAATTTACGCGCAATAAAATACTCCAATGCAGCTATCAGCAAAACGGCAACCGTAATAAAAACCCCACCAAATACATTTGAATAGAATAACAACATCAACATTAAACCCACACAACACCACGCAACGAGCCAGGTGAGAAGATACAAACCCAATCGAGGAAATGTGCCCAGTGTGTAAATACCAACCGGATGTTGAGTTTTAATGGTTTCAAATTCTTCAACGGTTATACTCTGTTGATGTAATGCATCTTCCGCATCCTGTAGTATCTCCCTATGGGCAAGCCATGTTCTATTGTATGCAATCATATTCTAAATTTTTTATAGGACTGCATGAGGAGTTTTCCGGTCAGAATGGCTGAGACAATTAAATATAAAATGATAAAATACACAGGTGTGAGACCTGATAAATACAACTCTGAAATGAATAATACAACCCAAATACTTAAGCCAATATAGGTATAAATAGCTATTGATAGCAGTAAGAGATAACTGTTTACTTTTTTTGAAAGCCGATAAAAATACAAGGCTCCCATGCACATCATCAATACCCATACTATTTTATACTCATAATTAAAAATGGCTGACACAGCGCTTAATCCGAATAAATGCACTCCAAAATGGATATAGGTATTTCTAAAGTGAGGTTTGATGTGTCTGGTAGAATGCAGCACTCCGATAAGCACAAAAGAGACACTCAGTAAAGTGGCAGTGATGAGTATAGCAGGATTACTCCAATCGTTATGAAAAATAATCTGTGTAGGTGCAACTGTTAGTCCGGCAAAAGCGCAAACATTTACTATAGCCAAACTCAGTACGCCTAAATGATCAAAGCGATAAGCAGCAAACAACAATATTACCATTGGCACAAAGACACTTAAGCCAAACTGGCTTCCAAAAAGAACGTATTGGTATTGCAGGTAAGCGATTAACGTTAACAAGCTTAAAGAACCCAGCAACAGAATGTATCCAAAAAAAACATTAGGTTCACGTACATGTTTCAGTGAAAAGGGAGGAGCTTTCACAAAGCAATACACAAAGGAAAGCAGACATACTACTGCCAATAATATTACAATGGCAATCTGGCTGATTGAATGAATATTTTCGTAAACCAATGTTGCCAATCCACCGGTTAATATCAATATACTTATGTATAAAATCAGCCTTAATTCCAACATGATGTTCCTTGGTGCTGCGATACGCTCTTTTATACGCTGTAAGGACTCATGACTGACAAGCCGCTCATTATATAGCTT
>JAHBTM010000014.1 GCA_019638635.1 Ferruginibacter sp.
TGGAACGATGATACACCCTTGTGGTTTGATGCCCAATGATTCAATGGAATGACTGTTCTCTGGGTGCCGATTCCTTCGTTTATGCCACAACGTTATTTACGGGTAGTTGTACTGTTGTACAAAAAACTTCAATAAAGAAATGAAAACTGCGTTAGAATATTCCTCAACTTACCCACGGGCAAATCTGCTTTAACTCCGTAAACTCAGGAAACTTTCCGGCCCACCGCTCGGGATGTTTAGAGCCTACTGAAAGGATGTAATTCACTTTATTAGGCTGGTTGGTGAAGGATTCATACACGGTTGTGAGCCCGTTGATTTCGTATAATTTCCTCAAACACGTTGGTGTGAATCTCCAGTAATCTTTAAACTCGTTGGTTTCGTGTTGTTGTTGTATGAAAGGCACGATAATGATGACAATATCACGTGAAATCCTGCAATGATTTTCCACGGCTTTAAACACATTAAAAATGTGTTCGAGGTTGGTGTGGCTGAGCACTACATCAAACCGGTTTACCATTGATTCAGGCAAATCTGCTTCTAAATCCAGTATCATTTCCTGCAAACCACTCGAAGCATGTGATGGAGTATAATTGGTAACAACATATTCACTAGCTCCTGTAAAATAATCTTTATACCGTCGCCCCTGTTTATCCTGATCTTCCCAACCCGACAAGTTGACCACAGAACCTGAAAACAGATGTGCAAATTTTTTCAACTCTACATTCGACCACACCCTTACCGGTTGTGCTTTAGATGTTTTTACGTGGTCTTTATTGGGTGCCCCACTGCTCTTTTTAAACAGATTCAGTTTCATGCATTTTTATTTAGGCGTTTTGGGCGGCAAACTCCCTGCGAATAATATTCAATGCGCCACCTGCCTTAAACCACTCAATTTGTTGTTCGTTGTACGTATGGTTTACTGAAATCGTATCGCTTGTACCATCGGTATGGTGTAAGACCATTGTCAATGGCTGGCCGGGAGAGAAAGAAGTTAAGCCGATGATATCAATCGTATCATCTTCGTGAATTTTATCGTAATCTTCTTTTTGCGCAAAAGTTAATGCGAGCATCCCTTGCTTTTTCAGATTGGTTTCGTGTATACGTGCAAATGATTTTACTAAAACCGCTCTTACACCCAGGTGTCTTGGTTCCATAGCTGCATGTTCACGAGATGAGCCTTCACCATAATTCTCATCTCCAACAACCAGTGTATGAATGCCGGCAGCTTTGTAAGCTCTTTGCGTTGAAGGTACAGGTCCGTATGCACCGGTAAGCTGATTTTTTACGCTATCGGTTTTATCGTTAAAATAATTCACGGCACCAATCAACATGTTGTTGCTGATATTATCAAGATGGCCACGATACTTCAACCATGGGCCGGCCATGGAGATGTGATCGGTGGTACATTTTCCTTTGGCTTTAATCAACAGCTTCATGCCTTTCAGGTCAGCACCTTCCCAGGCGGCAAAAGGTTCGAGCAATTGCAGGCGATCGCTGTTTGGGTCAACTTTAACCTGTACAGATGAGCCGTCTTCTGCAGGCGCCTGATATCCGGGGTCTTCCACATCAAACCCTTTGTTAGGCAATTCATCGCCTGTCGGAGGATCAAGCTTCACCTGTTCACCTTTGCGATTGATGAGCGTGTCGGTCATCGGATTAAAACTCAATGAACCGGCAATCGCCATGGCGGTTACAATTTCAGGGGAACCTACGAATGCAAATGTGTTCGGATTGCCATCTGCACGCTTGGCAAAGTTTCTGTTGAAACTATGAACGATGGTGTTTTTTTCCTGCTTTTCTGCTCCCAAACGAGCCCACATACCAATGCATGGGCCACAGGCATTTGCAAAAACGGTAGCGCCAATTTTATCGAACGTATCGAGGAATCCATCTCTTTCAATGGTAAAACGAACTTGTTCAGAGCCCGGGGTTATTGTGAACTTAGCCTGCACGTCGAGGTCTTTTTCTAACACCTGTTTAGCCAGACTGTGGGCACGGCTGATATCTTCATAGGAAGAGTTGGTGCAGCTGCCAATCAGTCCTACTTCAATCTTCATTGGCCATTGGTTTGCTTCCGCGGCTGCTTTCATTTTAGAGAGCGGAGTAGCCAGATCCGGTGTGAATGGTCCGTTCAAATGGGGTTCCAGTTCACTCAGGTTGATTTCGATTACCTGATCAAAATATTTTTCAGGGTTTGCATACACTTCCGGATCACCGGTTAAATGTCCCTGAATAGCATCAGCCATAGCAGCAACTTCTGCACGACCGGTAGCTTTCAGATAACGGCTCATACTGTCATCGTATCCGAAGGTGGATGTGGTAGCTCCAATTTCAGCACCCATGTTACAAATGGTACCTTTACCGGTGCAGCTCATGTTAAGTGCGCCTTCACCGAAATATTCAACTACAGCACCGGTACCACCTTTCACGGTGAGAATACCGGCTACTTTAAGAATTACATCTTTAGGGGCAGCCCATCCGCTCAACTTGCCGGTAAGTTTTACACCAATCAGCTTAGGCATTTTCAATTCCCATGGTAATCCGGCCATCACATCACATGCATCTGCACCACCTACGCCAATGGCCACCATGCCCAAACCACCCGCATTCACTGTATGGCTATCGGTTCCGATCATCATTCCGCCGGGGAAAGCGTAATTTTCAAGTACTACCTGATGAATGATACCGGCCCCCGGTTTCCAGAATCCAATCCCGTATTTATCAGATACAGACGCCAGAAAATCATATACTTCGCTACTTTCACTGATGGCGCGGGCCAGGTCAGCCTTGCTGTTGTCTCTCGCTTCAATCAGGTGGTCGCAATGCACCGTACTTGGAACAGCCACTTTGGTACGTCCTGATTGCATGAATTGCAGCAGGGCCATTTGTGCCGTTGCATCCTGCATGGCCACACGATCCGGTGCGAAATCAACATAAGATTTTCCGCGTTCATACGACTGTGTTGCATCACCCTGCCATAAATGGGTATATAATATTTTTTCCGTAAGTGTCAGGGGTTTGCCTACTGCTCTACGTGCAGCCTCAATGCGGGCAGGAAGTTGTTCGTACACCTTGCGAATCATGTTGATATCGAATGCCATAGCGGGAATTAATTTAGTAGAAAATAGATTGGGCGATTAGCCCGTTCAATTCAGGATGCAAAATTAATCATTTAGTAGTATGTATGATTGAAAAAATATACTAATTTTAAACTGCATTTAGGGCTTTCATTTCTTATGAATAAATTCAAAGACTTTATAGAGTGGCATGTATTTGGCGTTTGTTCTGCCATTGGTGAGCGGGTAGGCATTGCTACTACTACCATTCGGAAGTACTTTATTTATATCTCATTCATCACGATGGGGTCGCCACTCATATTTTATCTCTTTCTGGCATTTTGGATGAATGTAAAACGTTATATGTTGAATGCACGCAGGAATCCGCTGCGATATTTATAATCTTTCTTTTGTATTAAAAAGCACTGCGGAAATGACTGAAGGTGGTGTAAGGAGATTGGGAATACCCCATGAATTTACCCTGATGGCAGCACTTCGTGCCCACCCATGTGCAATATATTCCATTCAAACATATTTAGCCATTTTCAAATACTTTCATTCACCTACAAATATTTCCACTCATCCCGAAGTGTTGTAGAACATCCTCAGGAAATATAAGAATAGGCTTCCTACAGTGTGTCATCCAATTCAATAGTTCACTTTTTGCCCCAAGGCCTAAATACTTAGGGGAGAGGTCCTTCGTTTGCACAGGTGCAATCTTTTTTAAACGCACGTAAACTGATTATATAACGGCGTCGCGTACACGCACTAATTTTTCGAGCAATGGTTCCAGTTGATCTAAGGGTAGCATATTGGCGCCATCGCTTTTTGCTATGGAAGGGTTGGGGTGTGTTTCAATAAACAATCCGTCTGCTCCTGTGGCAATCGCGGCTTTGGCTATGGTTTCTATCAGTTGAGGATTACCTCCAGTAACGCCGGTTGTTTGGTTGGGTTGTTGCAGAGAGTGTGTACAATCCATAATCACCGGTACCTGATGCGCTTTCATCCAGGGGATGTTTCTGTAATCTACCACCAGATCAGTATAACCGAAAGAATTGCCTCTTTCCGTGAGCCATACATTGGGGTTACCGGCTGCCCGTACTTTATCTACAGCAAACTTCATGGAAGGGCCGCTGAGGAATTGGCCTTTCTTTACATTCACAATTTTTCCGGTTTCGGCAGCAGCGATGAGTAAATCGGTTTGACGGCACAAAAACGCCGGTATCTGAAGTACATCCACATATTCAGCAGCCATTGCTGCCTCGTGTGCTGCATGAATATCAGTAGTCACGGGAAGGCCTAAATGCTTTTTTACATCGGCTAAAAGCTTCAGTGCTTTTTCATCTCCAATTCCTGTGAAGGAGGTTGCGCTGGTTCGGTTGGCTTTTCTGTAAGACGCTTTAAAGATGTAAGGAATTTGTAATCGCTTGCAGATGGTCGCTACTTTTTCAGCAATCGATAGAACCATGGTGTCGTTTTCCACCACACAGGGGCCGGCAATCAGGGTAAACCGGTGGGAATGGACGGTTTGTTGATCAAACAATTCGGGATGAAGATGTTGCATGTGGCAAAATTACAGTTTTCATCAGAGCCATTGTTTTACTTTTGTGGTTTAAACATTCAATTCATGGTAAAAGAAAAAATATTAGTGATAGGTGCGTGTGGACAAATAGGGGTGGAGTTAACATTAGCCTTGAGGAATTTGTATGGTGAAGAACAAGTGATAGCGTCTGATTTGCGGGAGGAAAATCCTTTATTGAAAGGCACCGGGCCGTATGTGAGTATAGACGTGATGAATAAAGAAATGCTACATGTGCAGGTCATTCGACAGGGTATTACGCAGATTTATTTGTTGGCGGCGATGTTATCCGCAACCGGAGAGAAGAATCCAGCACTGGCATGGCATCTGAACATGCAGAGTTTATTGAATGTATTGGATATAGCGAAAGAAGAACAGTTACATAAAGTATATTGGCCGAGCAGTATTGCGGTGTTTGGCCCAACTTCACCAAGAAAGATGTGTCCGCAACAAACAATTATTGAACCCACCACTGTATATGGCATCAGTAAATATGCGGGAGAGTTTTGGTGCAATTATTATAATCAGCGATATGGGGTAGATGTAAGAAGTTTAAGATATCCGGGGTTGATCAGTTACAAATCGGCTCCTGGCGGTGGAACTACTGATTATGCGGTGGAGATCTTTCATGAAGCCAGGGAGCAAGGGAAATACACCTGTTTCCTGCGGGAAGACACCTATCTCCCTATGATGTATATGCCCGATGCCATCCGCGCAACTATTGAGTTGATGGAGGCTGATGCATCTAAAATCAGTGTACGCACTTCTTATAATTTATCGGCACTAAGTTTTTCTCCTAAAGACATCACAGAAGCTATACGCAAGCACATACCCGGATTTACCAGCACATACGAACCGGATTACCGCCAGGCGATTGCTGATAGCTGGCCGCAGAGCATTGATGACTCCGTAGCCCGGAACGACTGGGGCTGGAAGGAAGAATTTACCCTGGAATCCATGACCGCTGATATGCTAAAAAACATTTAGGAACAATTTTTGAGGACATGTTTTAAAAAATTTTACAATCGGTTAACACGTTGAGAATGAATTGTTAATGTTGCACCTGTCGTAACAATACTACATAAATCATTTGGAAGTTTCATTTTTCCGATTAATTTTGCGCAGAATTTTACTAACCAAAATCTAAACACAGTAAAAAAATGAAAAAGTTATTCATGATCGCAGCGTTCACTGCTGCTTCTTTCGCTACTTTCGCCCAAGAGGGTGGTAGCACAACCAAAGGTTTTAAATTCAGCGTAGGTGCTAATGCGGCTTTGCCAATCGGTGATCTGGCTGATTTTTCATCTTTCGGTGCCGGTGTTGACGTACAGGGTCAGTACTGGTTTTCTGACAAAGTAGCGGCTACTTTGGATGCGGGTTTCACTTCATTGTTTGGAAAAGATGGTGCTGATGCTACCAGCTTGATTCCAGTACGTGCAGGTATTCGTTACATGGTTGCCGACAAATTCTACCTGTCTGGTAAAGTAGGTATGGGAAGTTTCAAAACAAAAGGTTTCGATGCTACAACTGCATTCGGTTGGGCTGCTGGTGCCGGTTACCAAATCTCTTCTAACATTGATTTGGGTTTAACATTTGATTCTTATACAAAAGATAGCCAAACCAACAGCATGGTCAACCTGCGTGTAGGTTACACTTTCTAATTATTAGTATAATCTAGAAGCTATACAAGGCCTCCTGTTTTTTCAGGGGGCCTTCCTGTTTTTAGTATTTACTGTTAAAAAAGTGGCTGAAATACTTTGACTTCACAACTTTTCAACATATTTTGTCGCCATCTTACACATTAAATTCTAAAACGATGAAAAAAACAATCATCTTAATGGCACTGGTTATAGTGTCTGGTGCAACCATTGCACAAACTTCGAAGGGCACCTGGTTATTAGGAGGCTCTGCAGGATTTAACTCTTCAAAACAGGGAGATTACAAATGGACTCAGTTCAATTTGAGCCCGAATGCAGGGTACTTTTTTATGAACAATCTGGCTGCAGGTTTAAGCCTTGATTTCAGTTCGTACAAAGAAGAAAATACTGATGCGCAAACCATGTTTGCTGTTGGTCCTTTTGTACGTTACTACTTTGTAGATCTCGGTCCAAAAGCCAAATTATTCGGACATGGTAACATCGGATTTGGTAGCGCCAAGTTTGGTGGAGATTCCGAAGGCTTCATGAATTGGGGAATCAAGGCTGGTCCGGCATTCTTCCTGAACCCCAGCATCGCGTTGGAAGCAACTGTGGGTTATGGCTCTTTCAAATACAGTGATGCCGATGACGCTACGAACACCTTTGGTGTGAATGTAGGTTTCCAGATACATTTAGGGAAGTAGTACACAACCTTCATAAGATTTCAGGCCCATTGCTAATGCAAAGGGCCTTTTTGTGAAATGTATTGTTTACTAAATACGCGGTTTTCAATTTATCACCCAAAATAACAAACAATGAAAAAGTCAATCATTTTACTGGCACTGGTGATGATGACCGGTGCGTCATTTGCACAAAACGAAGGCTTTTCCAAAGGGAGTATTTTCGCAACAGGTAGCATAGGTTTTGCAAGTGAAAAATTCGATGAGGATAAAGCTACGGCTTTTACTTTCAATCCTAAAGTGGGTTATTTTGTTTCCCCCAAAATAGCTGTTGGACTAAACCTCGGATTTACAACAGCCAAGGAAGATGATGGATTTAGCGAAATGAAAATTAACACATTTAATTTGGGAGCGTTCGGCCGGTATTATTTCACCCCCGCTAATAAGTTCTCAATTTTTTTAAATCTGGGTGTTGATTATGTAAACTATAAGGAAGAAGAAACAGGTTTTGAAGATTATATTGAAAACGGTTTTAGCGTTGCATTTTCTCCCGGGTTTAATTATTTTCTGACTAAAAGGTTAGCCTTAGAAACCTCTATGGGATTGTTGGGTTTTAGCTCAATGAAACCCGATTTCGATGGTGCTGAAGCTACTACCAACTTTGCTTTTGTAGCTGGAATTAGTAATATAAACTTTGGATTGGTTTATAAATTCAGATAGACTTATCAAATGGTATGTTGAAAGGTCGTTTTCTACGGCCTTTTTTTATTTCACAGCCCCAGCACATCCTTCATGGTAAACACGCCCTTTTTGCCCATTAGGAATTCTGCAGCAAGAACGGCGCCTTCAGCAAAGCCTTCCCGGTTATGTGCCGTATGGGTGATTACGATGTCGTCTATACGTGACGTCCATTGTACCTGATGCGTGCCCGGTGCCGGGTCGATGCGGTTCGCATGAATAGGGATGGCACCTTCGCCAGCTGGAGCATCACATACCCATGAACGGTAACGCGTATCCGCATGTATAATTTGTTCAGCCAATGAAATGGCTGTTCCACTCGGTGCATCTTTTTTTGCAGTATGATGCGTTTCCTCCAACGATACGCTATAGGTATTTCTGCCGTTCATCAAGGATGCCAGCTTACGGTTGATTTCAAAGAAAATGTTGACGCCCACACTGAAATTGCTCGCATGCACCAGCGCACCCTGATGCTCCGTAAACAACCGCTCTATTGTTTGTAACTTTTTATTCCAGCCCGTGCTGCCACATACTACGGGCACACCGGCTGATGCGCATAACATGAGGTTGGGTAAAACGGTATCCGGACCTGTAAACTCTATGGCCACGTCTGCTTTTCTTACATTATCTGGGGTTAGGTCCTGCGTGTTGGCAGAAGTAATTTTCAATACAATGGCATGTCCTCTTTGCAGGGCAATCTGCTCAATGGCTTTGCCCATTTTTCCGTAACCGATGAGTGCTATGTTCATAAACTGGTGTCCGTTTATACTTCGGTGGTGAAGGTATTTATTTTGTGAACACGAACAAGTATTACATATTTTCCGGAGGACCGGCAATGCGTTCAAAGGTCATGATATCGTTGGAAGCTTTTACCTGTGGAGAGGAAACAGAAGTTTCAAAACGTACCCTCAGCGTGTCTTTCGTAAGGGTATGAATGCTGAACGTAGCGTAGAAGTCATCGTGACATGTACTTTTCAGCAGTAGCAACTCCTGCTTGGATTGTGCCAGTGGCTTTAAGTCGTCATAGGTTTCTGCAGCTTCAGCCGCATCCATCCACCGGTACACCATCTTAAAGCGCAGTTCTTTCTTTTTATTACTTTTAAAATTCCACTGAGAGATTACCCCATCACTGGAGAAATACCATTGATCTAAGGTGAGGTGTTTACCTGCCGGACAAGTAATTTTTGCTTCATTCAAAGACGACCATAAGCCAACAATCCTATGAGGCTTACGGGGAGAGAATGACGTACACATCATTATAACTATAACGCATACACTAAATAAACCGGCAGGTATCAATAAGCGTTTCATTTTTTCAGAATTAAAATATCTTGTAATCAGAGAGTTTGTAGTTCAACCAGTATTATTTACCTATTTGTAACACCAGGCTGATGCCGGTGGTGTTGGCTGTTGGACTAAAACCGGGTTTGATATGCAGGGACAGGTCATCACTCACGTCAAACGTTTTGAGGTGTGCATCTACTGCGGCGTCCACCACATTCAATCCCCAAAAAATCAGAAAGAACAACGCAGAGTAATCTACGTTCTGCCGAACCTGATTCCTGAAATTACGGATACGGTCGGGTTGGTTCCTCACCGTATAATAAGGTTCCTTAATTAAGTAATCGTTGGTTTCATCTCCATCAGTTGCAAGGATGTACGCGTCTTTCGATTCGCGGTATTGTTTCAGGTTGCGGAAAAATAAATAGGAGGTGGTACCTAAAGCACCATACACTAACGGAATTTTCCAGTACTTTTTGTTTGTGGCTTGTCCCCAGCCGGGTATAATAGCCGAACGGCGTATGGCTACCTTCGGATTGTACACAGAAGATTTTGATTCAGGCAGAGCACCTTCTTTAATAGCAGGTGGTTGAACAGGCTTTGCTGTTGAATCTTCTTGTGCCCACAACATCGCGGGCATTAGAATGCAGCATACAATGGTCAGCCATTTTTTCATCAGCTTACTTTAATATTCAGTTTATCCAGAAGTGCATTTAGTTCTTCCAGCGAATAATACTCAAACTGAATGTGGCCATTTCCGTTTTTTTGATGTGATAAACGAACCTTGGTACCATACGTGCTTGATAAGTTATCTTCAATTTTTTTAAACGCCGGTGGTAAACTTGATTGGGGTGCAGGTTTTTTCTGTTCCGATGTATACAGTTTACGCACCAGGTCTTCTGTTTGTCGAACGTTTAAATCTTTCTTCTTGATTTCGTTGAATACATAAAGTTGTTTATCAACCACATCTACATTTACCAAAGCCCTTGCATGGCCCATGCTGATGGTTCCGTTGCGAACCGCTACCTGAATATCGGGTGGCAGTTTCAATAAGCGTATGTAATTAGAAACGGTTGTTCGTTCTTTGCCCATCCTTTCCGCCACTTGTTCCTGAGTATAATCGAGATCTTCCATCAGTCGTTTATAACTCAGTGCAACTTCAATGGCATTGAGGTTTTCGCGCTGTAGGTTTTCCAGCAGGGCGAGTTCGAGTATGTTGCTGTCGTTCTGATTGCGGATATATACCGGCACATCTTTCAGGCCCGCAATTTTAGATGCCCGCAAACGGCGTTCACCGGCAATGAGTTTATATTTTCCGTTGGCAGAGCGTGTAACCGTAAGCGGTTGTATGATGTCGTGCATTTTGATGGATGCAGCCAACTCACTGAGGGCCGTATCATCAAAATCTTTACGTGGCTGATCCGGATTGGCTATGATATCTTCCACCGGAATGCGGGCAATGGAAGTAGATTTTTCCACTACTTCCTGTTTCAGATGGCCGCTTGTGGTTTTCAAATCGGCATCAATATTTTGTAACAGACTTCTGATGCCTTTTCCGAGGGCATCTTTCTTATTCGGTGATTGCATAATTAGAAAGGTATTACAGGCAGACGTGGTGATTCAATTACTGAAGCACTTTTTCTTCCTGATTTATTTTGGTCATGTTGTTTTTCTGTAAAATCTCCTTGGCCAGATTCAGGTAATTTACGGCGCCTTTGCTGTCTGAGTCGTACAGTATCACCGGCTTTCCGAAACTGGGTGCTTCACTTAAGCGGGTATTGCGGTGTATGATGCTGTTGAACACTAAATCTTCAAAATGTTTTCGCACTTCACTCACCACCTGATTACAAAGCCTCAGGCGGCCATCATACATTGTCATCAGGATACCTTCAATTTTTAAATCAGGGTTCAGTCTGTTTTGAACAATCTTCACCGTATTGAGGAGTTTGCCTAATCCTTCCAGTGCAAAAAACTCTGTCTGCACCGGCACCACCACACTGTCTGCGGCTACCAATGCATTCACGGTAATTAAGCCAAGGCTTGGCGAGCAGTCAATCACAATAAAGTCGTACTCTTTTTTAACAGGCTCCAGGATTTTTTGCAGCACACTTTCTCGGTTGGGGTAATTGATCATCTCAATTTCAGCTCCCACCAAATCTATGTGCGATGGTATTAAATCGAGGTAAGGTAAACTGGTTTTCAGGATCACATCTTCGGCCACTGCCTCATTCACCATACAATCATACAGGCTACGGGTTACGTTGTGGAGGTCGAATCCCACACCTGTGGTACTGTTTGCCTGAGGGTCAGCATCTACCAGCAGGGTTTTATATTCCAATATAGCTAAGCTGGCTGCTAGGTTGATGGCAGTGGTTGTTTTACCTACGCCTCCTTTTTGATTCGCAATTCCAATGATTCTGGCCACAGTTAATTTTTATTATCAGATGTTGATGGTTTCTCCAATTGCCGGTAGTATAAGTTCCATACCCCGGTCTGCAAAATACGTTTTTGCTTTTTGATGGTCTATTTTAATATATCCGAATGTATCGAAATGAACACCGACGACTTTCTTGCATTGTACCATTTCTGCCGCACGGGCAGCATCGGCAATGTCCATTGTGAAATTTCCACCAACCGGCAAAATACACACATCTGGTTTGCGGTATAATGGAATCAGTTGCATATCCATCGTTAAGGCGGTATCTCCAGCAAAATAAATGCATTGGTTATTGTCGTGGATCACAAAACCCATGGGATTGCCTCCATAACTGCCGTCGGGCATAGCCGATGAATGAACCGCGTGTACACATTTCACCGTTCCGAAGGGAAACGTCCAGGAACCTCCGGTGTTCATCGGATGGTTTTTGGATATCCCTTTTTCAGCAAACCAGTTCACCACTTCAAAGTTTGATACGAGGGTAGCACCTGTTCTTTTTGCTATCGCTTCTGCATCGGCCACGTGATCGGCATGGCCATGGCTTAACAAAATATAATCGGCATCTATTGTATTTATATTAACATCTTTTGCTGCTTCATTCGGAGAAATGAACGGGTCAAACAGTAATTTTGTGCCATTCCAGTTCAGCCCGAAAGCTGAATGGCCGTAAAACGTACATTGCATATGGTTGAGTTGGGGGATGATTGTTTCGAATATCCGCTATGCAAAAATAGTGAATCGGCCTAAAAGTTTGGGGCCTGTTTACTGTAATGTATCCGTAAACCTGTTAAATTAGAACAAACGCTCATGCGGTCTGCCTCCGGTATTTTCTTTTTGGTTTTGTTGATTTTGTTGTTGGATGCTTATGTATTTCAGGCATTCAAAACACTGACGCGCAAAAGTCGCTACCGGAAAGCCCTTCAATTGGCTTTCATAACACTCACGGTAATCACTGTTATGGGTGCGTTTGTATTTTTTTATGTGGATCCGGCGGTATTAGGCAAGCCGATGCGCACCCTGTTGTTTTCAATGATCATCGGGTTGTTTTTTGCCAAATTGGTTGCCGCAGTATTTTTTTTGATAGATGACATCCGCCGTGGTGCATTGTGGATAGGCAGAAAGGTAACACCGGCAAGAACAGTACCTGTACAATCTGAAGCTGAATCTGAAAATATCAGTCGCTCGGTATTTTTAAGCTGGGTGGGGTTTGCTGCCGGAGGGTCTTTATTGGGCAGCCTGATGTATGGTTTTTCCAATAAGTATAATTACCAGATAAAGAGAATTCCACTTACGTTCAGGAATCTGCCTCTAGCGTTCCGCGGTTTGAAAGTGGTACACATTAGCGATATACATGCGGGGAGTTTGTTAGACGTTCCGGCCGTTCAGCGCGGGGTACGCATGATTATGGATCTGAAGCCCGATTTGATTTTGTTTACCGGTGATATGGTTAATGACCGGGCCACTGAATTGGTACCACTCACCCATGTGTTTAAACAATTACAAGCGCCGATGGGAGTGTATTCCATTCTGGGCAACCATGATTATGGAGATTATGTTCAATGGCCTTATCATGGAGTGAGCAAGGAGGAGAATCTTCAAGAACTCATCCGTTTACAGGAATCTATGGGTTGGAAAGTGTTGATGAATGAAAATGTGTTACTGAAAAGAGAAGATGATACCATTGCATTGATTGGCGTGGAGAATTGGAGCAATAAAAGCCGGTTCCCCGCACATGGGCGTCTATCGGATGCATATGAGGGTACGTCTGCTTGCGGATTTAAAATATTATTATCTCATGATCCTAGTCATTGGGATGCGGAAGTGCGCACCAAGTATAGAGATATTGATTTAACCCTGTGCGGCCATACCCATGGTATGCAGTTCGGCGTGGAAATACCGGGTTTAAAATGGAGCCCGGTGCAATATTTATATAAGCAATGGGCAGGTTTGTACCAATCCGGCTATCAATACCTCTATGTTAACCGCGGTTTTGGCTTTATCGGCTACCCCGGAAGGGTGGGAATTCTCCCTGAAATTACCTTGTTTGAACTTTCCTGAACACTGTACATTATCTCCTCTTGCTCACCGAAAAGATGTTTCAACGCTGAAAATTTGAACTTTTTTCAAAAAAAATTAAGAAAAAGTTTTGATTAGCGAAAAATCCCTATTATTTTTCGACCGTAATTCTACTATTCATCGTTCATAGTGTCGTAAAAAGACGATAAGCTACTTTGATACACTACCGGTGAACGATATCCGAAGATAACCCTACAGGATTAGCCTGTGTACCCGCCAGCCGGGCTCCAATACACATCCCATCAGGATTTCCTCTGAAAATCCGAATTGTTTCAATTGACTTTATTGTATTGAAAATAATGCTGTTAAAAAGTAATTTTTAAAGGGATATAATTTACTTTATATATATAACGTTTAACCAACCTGATTTATACTAAACCACCAATTATGAATATTTTACACAGGAAAACTACTACACTGTTTTCCAAATTTAATTCTCCTCAAGCATTTTCCCCCATATGGATGGTTTTGATTTGCTGGACGATGACTTTTATACCAAATTCAACCTCAGCACAAGGAACCATGGGCCGTTGGGAGGTGTGCGGATTGTCCGGAACGCCAGCTACCGTGTCGCCAACGGGTGTGAGTAGTGGTGTTACTTTTTCAGTACTATCCCGAGGCCCGGGTATTACAGCACAATCTGCTACTGGTGCATTCAACTCAAGTGGATGGTCAACCAGCAGTACTCTGAGTATCAGCAACAACGATTATTATGAATTTACGATTACTCCTGAACCGGGGCGTAGTATTTCCATTTCGGCTATTCGATTTAGAGATCAGATGTCGAATACTAGTTTCGATGTATCGCTGAGATACAGTGATAATAGTTATGACTCTAGCCTGGGAGGGTGGACCGCCAGTACTTCTGCTACCAACCGTTCGGTGAATTTGTCTTCTGTTAGTTCGTTACAAAACCGTACGACTCCCGTTACTTTCCGACTGTATGGAACGGATGCGAGCGGAAGCAGTTCTACGTACCGTTTAATATGTCAGGGAACCGGGGCTGGTCAGTACAGAGGGGTAGATGTAGATGGTACAGTAACCCATAACCTATATGTGGCGGAGTTTGTTTCAATGAGTTATGGTTCCTCTCCATGGTGTCAGGGTGAAACACGTGATGTGTCTGTAACAGTGAAGAATGTGGGTTCTGCCACTTGGAACAGCGCCGAACCGGTGAACATAGGATTGAAGTGGAATGAAGATGTGGACTACGGAGCCTCCCCCAGTTTTATTCCGCGCCAGCCCGCGGGTAGTGTGGCTACAGGGCAAACGGTTACCTACACGTTCCCCAATGTACCTGCCTCAACCCTAACCGGAAATAATAACCTGAGGTTTGATGTGGTGCGTGAACTGGTGTGTTGGTTTGGCAATAATTCGGGAGGATGTGGTCCCGGAAACTCAGTATTTGTATCTCCAACCATTAACATTCTCGCTCAACCTACAGCAGTGACGGTGTCGGGAGGAGGTACGTTTTGTAATTCAAGAACCTTGACTGCATCGGGAGGCACTGGTGGTACGATGTATTTCCAGGGAACCGACCCTAATGGAATCTCTACAGGCATTCCTGCTACCAGCAGGGTTGTTACTGAATCAGGCACCTACTATTTCCGTTCTCGATCTGCTGCAGGATGCTGGAGTGTAGCAGGAAGTGCCACCGTAACAATTAATAAAGATGTTGCTATTACAACGCAACCACAAAATCAAACCATTTGTGAAGGGGAAGCCCTCAACCTGAGTGTAACGGCTACGGGTACCCCGGCACCCACCTATCAGTGGAAGAAAAATAATATTGACATATTGGGAGAAACAAACGCCACTTTAAATATTCCTTCTGCTTTAAATAGCGATGGGGGCAGTTATACAGTGGCTGTTACAAACACTTGCAACAGTATTACATCATCTGGAGCAACCGTATTAGTGAACATAGCCCCAGTGGTTACGGTTGATCCAACCAATGAAACGGTTTGTGAAGGTGCACCGGTAACATTTACCGTAACAGCAACCGGAACCAACTTAACCTATCAGTGGAGAAAAGGAGGAGTGGATATTAACGGAGCAACCGGAACCAGCTACAACATTGCATCAACTATTTTGGCCAATGCCGGTAATTACGATGTAGTGGTTTCGAATATAGGTTGTACGCCTGCTACATCGGCTTCAGCGGTACTTACGGTTAACGCACGGCCAACGGCTGTGATTACCAGTTCTTCAGAAACCATTTGTAGTGCCACTGCCACCACAGTATCAGGAAATGTTACTGCAACAGGAGCATGGGCATTGCAACTCAGTGACGGACAAACCACCAGCGGTTCTGGAAACGGTTCTTTCAGCTTTACCGTGAGTCCGGTGAATACAACTACATACACATTGGTTTCTTTAAGTGATGTGAATTGTTCATCTCAAGGAGGTGATTTAACGGGCAGTGTAACCATCACTACCAATCCGTTACCGGCAGGCGTGAGTGTAACTCCACCTACGGCTACTATCTGCAACGGTGGTGCACAAACCCTGAACGCAAATGGTTCAACATCTGAAACATCGAGCACACTGGTGAACAATAATTTTTCAACTGGAGTTTCGGCTTCAGGTTCTACTACCGGTAACCGTAGTCAGATATTTGAAAGGGAGAACAGCGGATCAAACATCAATTCAACCGGAACCTTTACCAGTCCGAATGGTTCAGGTATGTTAGTGGCGCTTAGTGCTGCTTCTGCCACGGGTTTCATTGCAACTGCAAACTCAACCGCCAACACCAGCGCTGAAATGCAAGTGAGCACAGTAGGGTACAATTCTTTAAATCTTACGTTCAACCACACATACGCCCAGGCAAACAACGGAGGGTCGGGTATTGTAGCGGTGTCAACAGATGGTGTAAACTGGACGAACGTACAATCATATAGTGCTAATCAGGGAGGGCAAACCAATTTTGTGGGTGCAAGCATTGCGTTGAGTAATGCCTATTTGAACCAACCTGCTTTGCGGATACGTTTCACGTATACAGCTACAGCCAGTTCTTCAGGATTTTTAACCACTGCACATGCTTACTGGTGGGCCATTGATGATGTAAGTATCAATGGTACATTATTACCATTGTATTCATGGACTGCGAATACGGGGCCTTCAGAAAATGGATTGCCTTCCGGAGCAGGAACACCTTCTGCGGACAATCTTGAAATTGAGGTAACTCCTTCGGCTACTACAAAGTACACCTTAACAGCGACCAATCCGGTTACCGGATGTATCTCTACCGCAACTTCTGTAGTAACCGTAAATGCGCGTCCAACTGCAGTACTCAGCGGTGGTGCGGTGTATTGCAACGGAGAAAATACCACTACTGCATTAACCCTGAATGTAACCGGCAGCGGAACAATTTCTGGTACGTTATCAGATAATACGCCATTCAGCGGTACGGCACCTGTTATAACTGTGAATGTAGCACCATCAATAACTACAGCGTATACCATTGCTACATTGAATGATGAAAACTGTACGGCTATTGCAGCGGATATGAGTGGTAGTGCAACGGTAACGGTGAACGACAGGCCCACCGCGGTGTTGTCGGGTGGAGCAACTTATTGTGAGAATGAAAATTCAACGACTACCTTAACACTCACGGTAACGGGTAGTGGAACCATAAGCGGAACTTTATCAGATAATACAACCTTCAGTGGAACAGCACCAACCATTACGGTGAATGTAGCTCCATTTGAATCAACAGTGTATACGATTGAAACCTTACAAGATGCCAATTGTAATGCACTGGAAGCAGACCTGAGCGGTTCAGCCACCATCATTGTGAATCCATTGATTCCAGTAAGTGTGGTGATTGAATCTTCCGATCTGGATAATGAAATTTGTACAGGCACATCCGTTACATTTACCGCTACACCGGGCAACGGTGGAAATGCTTCTTATCAGTGGTTGCTGAATGGCAACCCGGTAGGAACCAATCAGAATACGTTTACAACCGATGCGCTGGTGGATGGAGATCAGGTGTCTGTGGTTTTAACATCTGATGTTACTCCATGTGCTACCGGCAATCCGGCAACTTCGAATGTAATCACTACAACGGTGCATGCGTTACAACCGGTGAGTGTATCTATTGCATCTTCTGATTTGGATAATACCATTTGCGATGGTGAAAGTGTAACCTTTACCGCAACGCCGGTGAACGGAGGCTCAACACCGTCTTATCAGTGGTTGCTGAATGGCAACCCGGTAGGAAGCGATCAGGACACATATACTTCTACCACATTGGCAGATGGTGATGTGGTGAGTGTGGTACTGACCTCCAACATTACACCTTGTGCAACCGGTAATCCGGCTACTTCCAACACCATTGCAACTACGGTGGATGCATTACAACCGGTAAGCATTACCATTGCTTCGGATGTATCAGCTGCCTGCTCGGGAGTGCTGATAAGTTTTACGGCTACTCCGGTGAATGAAGGAGATAATCCAGCATATCAATGGTATGTGAACAATATTGCGGTGGTAGATTCTACCGGTACTACTTTCTCTTCTGCAGCTTTAGCCGATGGAGATGAAGTAACCTGTGTACTCACATCAAATATTACACCGTGTGCTGCGGGTAACCCGGCAACATCCAATGTAATTACGGTAACCATTGGAGAAATTCCTCCTACACCGGGAGCAATCACCGGGCCACTGGATGTTTGTCCACATGTGAATACCGGAATCCCTGTTACATACTCCATTGATCCGGTGGTTGGAGCAACCTCTTATACATGGACCGTGCCGGTTGGTGCAACCATTGTAAGTGGGCAAGGTACAACCAGCATTGAAGTATTGATAGATGACAACTTTGCATTGACCAATAGTAAATTCAGGGTGGCATCAAATAACGATTTCCCATGCTCCAGTCCGAATGCGGTATTGGAAGTGTTGAAAAATGTCCCAGGTATTCCACTGGCCATCAGCGGTCCTACCAACGTTTGCGAATATGTGGGTCAGCCTACCACGGCTACATACTCCATTGCACCGGTTGCGAATGCAGTTTCATATACATGGACTGTAGCCAACAGCAATATGGTGATTGTAAGCGGTCAGGGATCCACGAGCATTGAGGTGAGCTATCTTAACGGTTTTGTAAGAGGAAATGTTCGGGTAACAGCTAATTCAAATTGCGGTGCCCGTGCTCCGAGGTCACTGAATGTGGCGTTACAAACAGTGTCTGCGCCGGAGGCTATCAACGGTCCGGTGAATGTATGTTCAATCATGGAGAATACTTTAATTGCTACTTATACAGTAACTCCGGTAGCGAATGCTACATCATATATTTGGACGGTGCCTACGGGAGCAACCATTGAGAGCGGACAAGGTACCAATAGTATAATGGTTTCATTTGGCAGCGGATTTGTATCCGGACAGATAAAAGTTAAATCGGTATCGAACTGTAACACAAGTGGCGACCGTTCATTAACAGTATCTGCATATAATATTTATACACCGGGATTAATTACGGGGCCAACGAACGTGTGCGGTTACATGGTTTCTGTGAACAACCCTGCAGGAACACCGGTTGCTTACTCCATTAAGAAAGTAACCAATGCAACTTCATATGTTTGGTCAGCCCCAGCAGGTGCTACCATTGTAGCGCATCCTGCCGGTGCAGGTGAGAACGACACCATAGTAGAAGTTGTATTCAACAGCAACTTTACAGGTGGGGCAATTACAGTACGTTCCAGTGGATTTTGTGGTATGAGTGCCATTAGAAGCCTCAACATCAGCTTCCTGAAACCTTCTGCTCCGGGTATCATTACGGCCACGGAAACAGGTACATGTCCTGATAGAACGTACACGTATTCTCTGGCATCTATACCATCCGGTGCTTTATCTATCCTGTGGACTGTTCCTTCTGGTGCAACCATCGTGTCGGGTCAGGGTACTGGGTCTATATCGGTGAGTTATCCATCCGGTGCGGTTAGAGGAGCGGTAACGGCTACATCTGTGAGCCATTGTGCTAACAGCGCTACTCGTTCACTTAATGTGAATCTGGCGGATTGTAATCAGCCTCGGATTGTGAAGTCTGATGCAGTACCGGTGAAAACATTCAAAGCCGAGCTGAATGTGCAGTTGGCACCGAATCCGATGGTTCATACTTCACGTTTAACCATTACCGGTAGTAGCAAGAATATGGCGGATGTTCGAATCATGGATCAGTTGGGCAGGGAGCGTTTCCGCACCCGTGCGGCGGTGAACAGTACTATCACAGTAGGTGAGAAACTGGAAGCCGGCGCGTACTTCCTGGAAGTTTCGCTCGACGGACAACGTGAGGTGAAGAAATTCATTAAGCTGTAATTCACGAAATGGAATGATATGTTGAAGGCTGCTTCGTTTATGAAGCAGCCTTTTTTTTACTTGGTGTGATTTATTTTTGATCCTGCGGATGTTTGCTGACTGTGTTGGAAAACTTCTGCGGTACTTCTGCGTAATTTTTTGTGGCATTTTGCGGGAAAGAAATGTTTTTCTTGTTCCTTTTGCTTGCCCAAAAGGAACACAAAAGGGCACCGATGCGTCATTACCCCCACGCATCGGGTAGCTACGATTAAGCTTTTGTACTACTGTTGTGCCGAGCTTTAGAACAATTACATTTTATATATTTTGCTATTACGTTTAATCGCAGCTATGAAACACACTTGCTTTTTTATCCAACGGATGTGCGATAATGCTTTCGCAAATATTCGCTGAATGGCTTGAATAAATTTCGGCCTACTTTGCGTAATTTTTTGTGGCATTCTGCGGAAAAGAAATAAATCTTTATCCCGCTGTTGTTGATTTTTTTTTGCAGCACTACGCGAAAAAAAAGTTTTTCAATAACTGTGTAATTGCATCGAGCACATCAGGCTTATCTGAAACAACGCGTTAGGGATTGCAGCGGAAACCGAGGTTGAAGCGGAAAGCCCGACCCCACCTTCGGTGGGGGAACGCCCCAATAATGAAATATCAAACCTTTGATTACACCTCTTTACAGCAGTAAAATGTACTATCGGGAGGCATTATTCCGTAAATTGCCGCACAAAATAAATTTGCAGCCGTATGGATTTGGAATTCAACAAAAATGAGGATGCCCTGAAAATGGCCTGGAGTGACATCAAGAAAAAACTGGATAAAATTTATGAAGGCGGTGGTAAAAAAGCAGCCGAAAAACAAAAAGAAAAAAACAAACTTACCGCACGCCAGCGCATTGAATATTTATGTGATGAGGATAAACCTTTTATTGAAATAGGTGCCTTTGCGGGATATGAGATGTATGAAGAACATGGTGGTTGTCCGGCCGGAGGCACTGTGAGTGGTTTGGGTTACGTGAGTGGCCGGCAATGTATTATTGTTGCGAACGATCAAACAGTAAAGGCCGGGGCCTGGTTTCCGATTACCGGCAAAAAAAACCTGCGTATGCAGGAAATAGCCATGGAGAATAAACTCCCTATCATTTACATTGTAGATAGTGCCGGCGTTTTTCTGCCCATGCAGGATGAAATTTTTCCGGATAAAGAGCATTTCGGACGCATTTTCAGAAACAATGCCAAAATGAGCGCCATGGGCATTACGCAAATTGCTGCCGTTACCGGTGCCTGTGTAGCCGGAGGCGCTTACCTCCCCATTATGAGCGATGAAACCCTGATGGTGGAGGGCAATGGCTCCATTTTTCTGGCCGGCCCCTATCTGGTGAAAGCCGCGGTGGGTGAAAACATTGATGCCGAAACCCTCGGGGGCGCTCAAACGCACAACGCAATCTCCGGTATTGCTGATTATCAGTTTAAAACCGAACAGGAATGTTTAGACCAGGTGAAACGCATTATGGGAAAGCTCTCTGCCCCCGCTACTGCCGGATTTAACCGCATTGCCCCTCAACCACCCGCTCCCGGCACTCAACATATTTACGGCATTGTAGCAGAAGGCAATACCAAGCCTTATAATATGCTTGATTTGATTGATGGATTGGTGGATAAAGACTCTTTTGACGAGTTTAAAAAAGATTACGGCAAAACCATTGTATGCGGTTATGCCCGCATCGACGGATGGGCCGTAGGCATTGTGGCCAACCAACGCCTTGTGTTGAAAAGCAGCAAAGGTGAAATGCAGATGGGCGGCGTGATTTACAACGACAGCGCCGATAAGGCCGCTCGCTTTATTATGAACTGTAATCAGAAAAAAATTCCACTGGTGTTTCTGCAAGATGTAACAGGATTTATGGTGGGCAGCCGCAGCGAACATTCCGGCATCATTAAAGATGGCGCCAAACTGGTGAATGCTGTAGCCAATTCCGTTGTGCCAAAAATCACCATCATTGTGGGCAATTCCTTCGGGGCCGGAAATTATGCGATGTGCGGCAAGGCCTACGATCCGCGCTTCATTTACGCATGGCCTACTGCAAAGATTGCCGTAATGGGTGGTGAACAAGCCGCTAAAACCATGTTGCAGATTCAGGTTGCCGCGCTGAAAGCAAAGGGTGAAACTGTTACACAGGAAGAAGAAAAAGAAATTCTCAGCCGCATAACGGACAAATATACACGACAAACCAAACCGGAGTATGCTGCCGCACGGTTATGGGTAGACGCAATTATTGATCCGGAACTTACCCGTCAGTATATTTCTGAAGGCATTGCCGCTGCCAACCACAACCCGGAAATACCGGAATTTAAAACGGGTGTATTTCAGGTGTAATGCAGGTACTCATGTACACAGATGGTTCTTCGAGGGGCAACCCCGGGCCCGGTGGTTACGGTACACTCCTCCTGTTTAACCACCATACCAAGGAATTATCGCAAGGCTACCGGCTCACCACCAATAACCGCATGGAACTGATGGCCGTGATTGCAGGACTGAAAGCCCTGAAACGGCGCGACCTGCCCATACACATTTATAGCGACAGCAAATATGTGGTGCATGCCGTTGAAAAAGGCTGGCTGAACAACTGGTTGAAAACCGGATTTAAAGGAAAGAAAAACCGCGACCTCTGGGAATTGTACCACACCCTTGCGAAGGGATTGAATATTCAATTACATTGGGTGAAAGGCCATGCCGATAACCCCTACAACAACCGATGCGACGAACTGGCTACCACCGCCGCGCTCGGCAAACACCTTCTTTCCGATACCGGTTATGAAGCAGGTATTTAACAACCAGATATAAAAAAAGGCTGTCTGAACAGACAGCCCTCTAACTTTCTTTTGAATTTTTACGCAACCGCACGACGGCTACTGAAATGCGTGATCAGGGCATATCCGCCAAACAATATCCCGCAATAAGCCAAATCATTTACAATACCATTTTTCAAAAATGGCAACCCGGCCATCAGACTGGCATTCAACCCTGCTAAATCTTTAGTATACATGCCTTCAAATGCCCATACACCGGTATTGCTCACCAGATAGAACAATATAGAGGAAGCAATAGAAAATCCGGCAATGCGCAACACGCCGGGTTTCTGAATGCCGAAACCAATCACCGTAATGAGTGCCAGCAATGCATAATTCACTACCTGGCCCATACCCCAGAAACCGGGAGCAATGTTGAAGACTTCAAACAGCACATCAGATAAAAACATGGCAAGTAATGGTAATAAAAATGCATATTTCTTATCTGCTATAACCGCACCGGAAAATAAGGCCATGGCAATTATTGGACTAAAATTAAACGGATACAGCACTAAGCGGCTGGCTGCAGCAGCAAAAATCAACAAGGCCGCCCATATAAAAACATTCTTTCTGTTCAGGTTCATGATTTTGGTTTTGGCAAAAGTAAGCAATAATTAAAAACCGATTAAAAAACGGATGATTCGTGGTGAATTGCTCGTGGATATTTTTCTCAGCCTCCCTAATTTCAGGCATGGCCGCACACAACGATACAGGAAAAGAAGGCGAAGCGCTCGCCATTGCTTTTTTCAGGGAACGAGATTACCTCATCCTCCACACCAACTGGCGTTGGCGACATCTTGAAATTGACCTCGTGGCCACCAAGGGCAATTACCTGCACTTTATTGAAGTGAAAACACGTACCTCAGAAAAATTTGGGAAACCGGAAGCCGGTGTTAGCCGAAAGAAACTACGCAACCTACAGGATGCCGCAGCCGCCTACCTGCATACGTTTCCTACAAAAAAAAGGGTGCAATTTGATGTGTTATCGATTTTAATTTCTCCGGCAGGACCAAACTTCACCCTGATAGAAGACCATTATGTATGGTGATTTGACTCAGCCAGCAACACCGTGAATTGCATGTCTAATCCGCCGGCATGGTTATACACCGCATCAATAAACGCAGGGCCGTAGGCCGCATACAATCCGGCTACATTCTCCACCCGCTCCTGCAACGAACCTCCCGGAAAATACATTTCCCTGAACGAATGTATTTGCTGCAACACCAACTCATGTTGCTTCTTACTTCGGTTCAATAATTTTTTCTCCAACTGCTGTATACGTTGTATGGCTTTGTGCGCTAAGGCATTGACATGTTTTTCGAGAGTGGCATCTACCGCAACCGCTTGTGCTTTCATTCGGTTATACACTTCCTGTATTTCGTGCATGGCATCATCCAATTGAATGTGCTCGCCTTCTTTCATACGGATATACTCCTGCACCAGTTTCGTTTCGGGTAAAAACATTTTTTCAACCGTTAAACCCCAACGATTCCATTTGTCTGCAACCTTTTTTTGTAATGCGAGATAGGAGTTGCGCAAAATGAGTACAGGATACGGTACGGCTGCCGCTTCAAAAACTTTTGTTAGCTCCAGCCAGTAACCCAACTCACTACCTCCTCCAATGAAAGCTACATTGGGCAAAATCATTTCCTGAAAAAGTGGACGAAGAATTACATTCGGACTACATCGTGCGGGCGATTCTTCAAAACGCTTCATCAGTTCATCCTGAGTGATGTTTTTAAAAATCCCTTCTGCCGTAAAGGTGTGGTCGGTTTCACGGTCAATGCGCACACGGGCATCTCCTTCCAAATAAAATAAATTCAAGGGCCGCCCTCCGGCCTGCACATTGTAATGCGATGGAAATTGTTCAATGGTTTCGCGCACGGCTTTATAGGAAAACCCTTCTGCCAACTCTTTATGGGCAACAGGTAGAAACGATTTTTTCAGTTCATCCGAATCCGGATCGAGTACCACCAACCCATACGGCCCCAGCAAATGGTGTACAAGTATGCGCGTGGCATCCGCAATTTTCCGTCCGGGTGTATACGCTTTTCTGAATAGGTCAACGATTGCTGCACCGTGGGAGGTAACACCTAATTGTGCATACATCTCTTCAATGAGGTCGGTTAGTTCCTTATCAACCTGCATCCTGCCCACAGCTCCCTGCTGCGGTGTTTGCCAGGTATATTTTTTTACGTTCACCACTGCATGTCCCAGCTCTTCCAAATCAGCATCTTCACTGCCTATATAAAAAACCGGAACAAAACGATACCCTTCAAGGGTTGATTCCAGTTCGTTTGCCAAACGCACGGCATGCACCATTTTATAGATACTGTACAATGGGCCCGTAAACAGATTGGGTTGATGGGCGGTGCACACAGTGAATGTATTTGAATGATTTAGCAGTTCAATGTGCTCTAACACTTTAGGATGTTCAGGCAAACCGGCATATTGCTGTTTGAGCACACCCACCAGTTGCTGACGATGTACCGGAAATAACTCACGTTGAGCAATAGACGCTTTTATACCCGAGAGGTCTGGGCTATGTCTGTAAAACGATTTTAAGTCTGGATGCTGCGCCAGATAGTCTTCTATCAAACCCTTCAGGATGCCTGTATCGGCATACGGAATTTTTTGTGATGTACAGTTATCGGGCATGCTGGTTCGGGTTTAAGATTCGGGCTGAACGGTTACACTTCCTTCCAGGTCGTAATCGTATGCTTTTTCTATCTGCACATACACAAATGTACCCGGTTCCAGTTTTTTTCGGCTATGGATGATAACTTCATTATCTACTTCCACACTGTCAAATTCTGTTCGTCCGATATAACGCCCCGCTTCTTTTCTGTCTATGAGTACTTTCAAGGTCTTGCCTACTTTTTCGCGGTTCTTTTCCAGGCTAATTTCCTGTTGCACTTCCATAATTTCCTGCGCGCGGGCCTCTTTTTCTTCGGCCGGTACATCATCTGCCAGTGCATAGGCACCGGTTTGTTCTTCATGGCTGTAAGTGAAGATACCTACGCGGTCGAAACGCATGCGCTCCAGAAAACTTTTCAGTTCCTCCACATCTTCACGGGTTTCGCCGGGGAACCCTGCAATCAGTGTGGTGCGTAAACATATTTCGGGTATGCGTAACCGTATGTCATGTATGAGTACCTCCATTTCTTCACGGGTAATCTGGCGTTTCATGGCTGACAGCATGTTGTTCGATGCATGTTGCAGCGGCATATCAAGGTATTTGCAAATATTATCGCGCTCCTTCATCACGTCAATAATCTCCATCGGAAACTTCGACGGATAGGCATAATGCAGGCGAATCCATTCCAGTCCGGGTATATCGGCCAAACGGTGCAGTAATTCAGGCAAGGCTCTTTTCTTATAAATGTCGAGTCCGTAGTACGTCAGTTCCTGTGCAATCAGCATAATTTCCTTCACCCCACGGCTCACCAGCAAACGTGCTTCTTCTACCAATGATTCTATGGTACGACTCACGTGCCCGCCCCGCATCAGCGGAATGGCGCAAAACGTACAGGTACGGTTACAGCCTTCGCTGATTTTCATGTACGCATAATGTTGCGGAGTAGCCAGCATGCGCTCACCTACCAATTCCGCACGGTAATCGGCATCAAAACGCTTGAGAATTTGTGGCAATTCCATCGTTCCGAAAAAGGCATCTACTTCCGGAATCTCAGCTTCCAGGTTATTGCGGTAGCGCTCGCTCAGGCATCCCGTTACATACACTTTATCCAATTTCCCGCGCCGCTTCAACTCCACATTATCCAAAATGGTATTGATACTTTCTTCTTTGGCCTTATCAATAAATCCGCAGGTGTTGATGATAACAATGTTATGATCCAGTGTTTCATTTTCTTTTTCGCCTCAATGTCGTTGGCACGAAGTTGTCCACTCAATACTTCACTATCTACCATGTTTTTACTACATCCCAGTGTAATAATATTGACCTTGTCTTTTTTTAACGTTCTTGCCTTCATAAATGAGGGGCAAAGGTAGGCAGTTTTTACGCCTGAAACGCCACCTGCCGGTATGGTTTGAATGGATTTATAACAAATTGTTTTAATTCATCCATGGCCATTAAACCGTTCAATGGTTTGAATCTCTTTTAAATTTTTGATACTTTTACCCGATGAACCTGAATTCACCTGTGAAGGTTGCTATTCTCGATTTATACGACGGTGTTGAAAACCAGGGCATGCGTTGTATCCGGGAAATAGTACATCAGTTTGCTGACCTCCACCAACTGCCGCTTCAGCTCGATGAATTTGAAGTGCGCAACAAGTTGGAAGTACCCGACACCTCTTACGATGTATATATTTCAACCGGCGGCCCGGGGAGTCCGATCGATAGCGAAGGCAGCGAATGGGAAACGGCCTACTTCAACTGGCTGCATGCTGTGGAAACGCACAATACCCAATCCGATCAACCGCATAAAAAATACATTTTTCTCATTTGCCATTCGTTTCAGATTGTAAGTCGCTATTTAGAAATCGGGCACGTATCGAAACGCAGAAGCACTTCGTTTGGTGTGTTTCCGATTCACTACCTAGAAGACGCCCAACGGGAACCCGTATTCGAAGGACTAACCGATCCTTTCTATGCGGTAGACAGTCGCGATTATCAGCTCACACAACCCAATCTGCAGCGCATTCGTGCACTGGGTGCAAAAATTCTGGCAATTGAAAAAAACCGTCCGCATGTACCAATGGAGCGTGCCATCATGGCCATCCGTTTCAATGAATACATGATTGGTACACAGTTTCATCCGGAAGCCGATGCCATGGGGATGCTGTTGCACCTGCAATCGCCGGAACGCAAAGCAGTGGTGATAGAAAACCACGGGCTCGCCAAATGGGAATCCATGATTGAGCAACTCAACGATCCCGACAAAATCATGTTTACCAATGCACACGTGATACCGAATTTTCTGCAACAGGCGGTTGGACGCACACTAACGGTACCTACATAAACGCAGTTAATTTAAACGGTACACACTGACAGTGAATCTTCAATAGTTTCCGCATCCTTGGAACTTTCCGTTCCGGAAGGCCTGTTTATTTTGGGCGTTCCCCCACCGAAGGTGGGGTCGGGCTTTCCGCTGCAACCACGGTTTCCGCTGCAATCCCTAACGCGTTGTTTCAGATAAGCCTGATGTACTCGATGCAATTACACAGTTATTGAAAAACTTTTTCGTAGTGCCTAGAAAAATCAACAACAGCAGGATAAAAATTTATTTCAACGCCAGCAGAGATGCCGTAAAATAATTACGTGAAGTACGCCGAGGAATTCATTCGAACCATTCAGCGAAATATCTTGCAGAAAGCATCAACTATCATTGGATAAAAATAAATTGTGTTTCCATCGCTGAATTAACGTTAAAACGCTCAGAAGAAACAAAATCTGAATTAAATACGTCAGATCAAAGAACCAACACGCCAAAGCTCGGCACTACAGTAACTTCGCTAATCGTAGCTACCACGATGCGCTGGGGTAATGGCGCATCGGTGCCCTTTTGTGTTCCTTTTTGGCGTCAAAGGAACAAGAAAATATTCTTTTCCGCAGAATGCCACAAAAATTACGCAAAGTAGATGAGAATTTATTCAAGCCATTCAGCGAATATTCTGGCATTATCGCATCCGTTGGATAAAAAAGCCAGTGTGTTCCTGCTTCTGATTCAACGTTAAAACGCTCAGAAGAAACAAATCTGATTAAATAATCCAGATCAAAGACCAACCCAGCCAAAGCTCGGCACTCTGTGCTAAAGAAGCTAATCATGCTTCTACCCGATGCGTGGGGGTATCTTCGGTGCCCTTTTGTGTTCCTTTTGGGCGAAGCAAAAGACAAAAAAGCTGTTCTTCCACTTCAGTTGGCTAGCCGCAAAATATTTTGCGGAGATTCGCCGGCCATTCTGAAGTCGCGTACGAAAAAACTTTATTATTTCTTTATCTTCTTTTTCATAGATGAAAGAAGCAAAAAATCAGAGTTGGATCAGCGGGATAAAGATTTATTTCTTTCCAGCAGAATGCCGTAAAATAATTACGTAGAAGTACGCCGAAATTCATTCGAACCATTCAGCGAATATCTGCGAAAGCATCAACGCACATCCGTTGGATAAAAAAACAAGTGTGTTTCATCGCTGCGATTCAACGTTAAAACGCTCAGAAGAAACAAAATCTGAATTAAATAATCAGATCAAAGAACCAACCCCGCCAAAGCTCGGCACTACAGTAGCACAAAAGCTTAATCGTAGCTACCCGATGCGCTGGGGTAATGGCGCATCGGTGCCCTTTTGTGTTCCTTTTTGGCAATCAAAAGGAACAAGAAAACATTTCTTTTCCGCAGAATGCCACAAAAAATTACGCAAAGTAGGCCGAAATTTATTCAAGCCATTCAGCGAATATTTGCGAAAGCATTATCGCACATCCGTTGGATAAAAAAACATGTGTGTTTCATAGCTGCGATTCAACATTAAAACGCTCAGAAGAAACAAATCTGAATTAAATAATCAGATCAAAGAACCAACCCCGCCAGAGGCGGGACTACAGTAGTACAAAAGCTTAATCGATGCCGCGCAATGCGTGGGGTAATGACGCATCGGTGCCCTTTTGGGCAAGCAAAAAGGACAAGAAAGAATTAATATCATTCCCATTGCAAGCATCACCTTAACATGAGTCGTGCGAACTTGTACTCTTGCAGGAGGGCGCAGATTGTTTTCCGGTTTCATCCCCCACTCCGCTTTTTACTTTTTCCTTATATTAGCCTAAATATTGTGTATGGTACCGCATCTCAGAAAACAATTCAATCAACATTTTACTGAAGAGAAATACGAAGCCTACATCCGCGATATTGAAAATATGCATCCCGGCGCACTCGATTTCAGGGTGGCAGA
The DNA here is from genome assembly GCA_019638635.1 of Ferruginibacter sp. GTDB lineage: Bacteria > Bacteroidota > Bacteroidia > Chitinophagales > Chitinophagaceae > Ferruginibacter. The sequence goes on from JAHBTM010000014.1 coordinate 29,550, forward strand.
AACACCGGTGTTTGTTCCGAAAGATTTTACGCAATCCATGTTAAGCGCGTGCGACAGCATCATAGACGTGATTACGCGGGATGATTTCAAACAAATCACCCAAAGAAGTATTCCATCAAACCTAAACGTACCCGGTGAAAATGACCGTCCCGAATTTTTGATTTTTGATTTCGGGGTTTGTGAAAATGCCAATGGAAAACTTGAACCCCAGCTCATAGAAATGCAGGCCTTCCCTTCTCTCTTTGCCTATCAGAGTTGCATGAGCCATATCACTGAACAATATGCCGGCGTACCCGATGATTTTTCTGCCTACCTCAGTGGCTTCAACAGTGAAACCTACGCTGAATCCCTGAAACAAATCATCCTGAACGGCCACGCACCGGAACATGTAATCCTGCTTGAAATATATCCGGCTCAACAAAAAACCCGAATCGATTTTTACTGCACTGAAAAAATGCTGGGCATACAACCGGTATGCTTAACGGAACTCCTGGTAGAAGATAAAAAATTGTACTATATGCGCCGGGGCGTGAAAACACCGGTACACCGGATTTTCAACCGGTTAATATTCGATGACCTCCACCAACAGGAAGGCTGGCAGCAAATGACCGACCTCACACAGGAACTCAACGTAGAATGGGTGCCGCATCCCAATTGGTTCTATCGCGTAAGCAAATTCACGCTTCCGTTTATTGATCACCCCAACGTGCCCGATAGCTTTTTTCTGAATGAATTATCGCAGCCTGTTCAACTTTCAGATTATGTTTTAAAACCCCTGTTCTCTTTTGCCGGTATGGGCGTGGTTATTGACGTAACACAGGAAGATATCGATAAGATACCAGACCCTGAAAACTGGATTCTGCAAAAGAAAGTGCAATACGCCGATGTCATCCTCACGCCCGATGAACCTGCCAAAGCAGAACTCCGGCTATTTTATTTCTGGGATAAAACATGGGACCGTCCAATAGCAGTACACAATCTCGCACGCCTCAGCAAAGGAAAAATGATTGGCACTCGGTACAACAAAAACAAAACCTGGGTAGGCGGCACCATCGCCTACTTTGAAAAATAAATGATATGAAAGGAATCCAACGGTTCGAACATTACCTGAACGAGATTGAAAGCAAATTGCATGCGTTAAAATCTGATACGCCCGTGGGTGAACAAATGCTGCACTCTAACATCAGAACACCTTTCTTTATGCTGGAATCGCTTGCGCGTATCTATGGCAGCATTTCCAACAACCCTTGGTTTGATAAATTAAAAGACCAGGCCAAAGCAGTGGAAGATACCATCGGAGTAGCTGACCATTACGTAATGGGCTATGCTACTTTATCAACTGTGCCCGACATACCGACCGACGTGCTGGAATCGGTCAAGAAGCATATTCCGGAGGCGTATCATGCACTGGAAAGTCTGATGTCAGAAAAAAACTGGCTCAATGGTAAACGGATAAAAAAAATCAGAAAGAAACTCACACAGGTTGAATGGCTGAAAGAGAAAAAAGAAATTCAGGCACTATACCAGTTTTTTGAAAAAGAAATGGATGAAACCATCGCATTCTATCAGCAAAACCCCGTGTTTACGGATATGGAAAACCATGTGCATGAATTGCGCAGGAAGTTACGGTGGATCAGCATTTACGCTACGGCTTTGCGCGGAGCCGTGCAACTCACAGAAACCGGACACATCGATCCTGCTCTTGAAAAATATCAAACTGCACCGATCGTTACTTCTCCCTACAACCAATTACCTGAAGAAGGTGACCATAAATATGTTTTGCTGTTCGACAAAAAAAGATTCTACGCCCTGAGCTGGATGATTGCTGAATTAGGCAACATCAAAGACCTCGGATTACTCAACGAGATGATTGAAGAAAGCGGCCACACACATCATGAAGGCTGGAACCCTCCAGAAAAAATGAACGAAGCGTTGTTGGGTAAAGCCACTGAAATCTGCAAGTGTTTCTTTGAAGAAAATCACCTGGCGCAATTAATTTATGGAATAGGTAAAAACTAAGCGATTGCCTGCAAAGAAAGGAGCTGGTTTAGTTTACGAACCACCAGCGTATTCCAAAGCGAATAATTAATCCCGGTGTGGGATAATGTGGAGAGGAGAAATTATTGTGGGTGAAACCAAAACCATTTTCAAAACTCATGGTGTTCAGGTTTTCTGCACGGATGTATCCGGTAAAGGATTTAATCCTGAAATGCAGGTATGCCGCCACATCCGGCCGGTTGCGAATTTGAAAGGTATCCTGTACTGAAAACTGACTGATTACCGGAGAGAAATTATCGGCGGTATATGGTGTGTAATACCGCACTTCCAGCCCCGTACTCAGGTTAAGGTTTTTGAAGAAGGTGCCCTCAAATGCCAAACGGTTGCGCGTGTAGAGTAACGGTACTTTCACCGGCGACTCCGCGCCTGCCTGCTGCAAGGTTACATCTGAATACAAAAACCATTTTTTCGACAAACGTGTTTTGCGTGCAGCAGATACCTGAAATACTTGTATAAGGTCAGCGGATTGTTCGGGCTGCTTATATCCTGAAAAATACAGATAGTTAGCAATAATATGGCTGCTAATCCCTAAAGTGAATCGCGGGTTCGTGGCAGTGGCGCCCATGATAATGTGGTTTTCTTTATTGAAACCGGTGGCTCCGGTGAGGTTGAATGCCGAGGCTGCGTTGAATATAAGCGAAGGACTCCTGTTCACATTTTGAAAATGCAATTGGATGTTCCCCCATTGTTTGTTGAGGTAACGGTTAAGGCTACCCTGAACCATATAATCACCATTATTGAAACCGGCAACATACAACCTTCCCTTCAGCAGCATGTCCCACTTTTTATTTCGCGTGCGGTTTCGATATTCTCCGTGGGCAATGATGTTGAATAGCTTTTCATCTCCTGTGGGCAGGTCACCCCTTATGCTTTCATATGTGGCACCTAATTGCAGAAACTGAGCCGCATTTTTGGCATCGGGAAAAGTAATGACCGATAAGTCATTCGATAATATCTTCCATCCCTCAAACAATTGAAACGTATCCTGCGGGCCATCCAATGTAATATCGTACCAATTCGAATAAATCGCCGAATCAGCATATACATCCCGGTAACGATATGTTTGTGTATTGTACTGTATCGTATGTTGTATGCGTAAACGGGGATAGAACAAATATTCAGTGGTACTGTCGTTGATGGCAATAGAATCGCGTTGGCCAATATCCCAACTTTGGCGTAACAAGGCATTGAATTGTTTATACGTAATACCGGTGTTTACGGTGGTGGCAAACGGATTGGTTCTGAACCCTGAGTTATTGCCAAAGTTCACCGGTACGCTGAATCGGTCGGTACGGTTAGGATCTTTTAATACTGTGTCAGCGGTTATGCCTCCGTTCTGTGAAGCACGCAACGTATTACCGGTAAGCACCAGGGTTCCGTTATATCTTTTGCGTTTGCCCTGATAATGTCCAAACAACCGGTAGTTGTTGTGGTTGGTATTTTGAGCAACAAAAAAACCGGGAGCACTGATCAACCGGTAATCGAACCCGAAATTGATATTCGGCCGGGGGTTTTGCGTGTGCATGGCCTGCAACATCTGTTCCTTTCCCGATGCGAGTTGATATCCCAGCATCGAAAACGGCCGTGTGGTACGATAAATCTTTGTCTCTTCAGGCTTAAAGGTATATATATCATACGCATGAAACCCTGCATCAAACCCTTCTTTTTTATACGGATTAAAAATCAGTGACTGGGTTGCAGACCCATTGTTTCCCAGGTGTTGATGGTGGGTGGGAATGGAAAAATAAGTATCAAAATTGTGAATGCTGGAGTCAATCGGATTTCTCCGCGTAGAATCGAGATAACGAAAACTTATGGTAATAGAATCCTTTAAATCATCACGTTGCTGAAAGCCAATGTTTGAAGTATCGCGGTTCACCGTCCCTCGGTTGAGCACCCTTCCCGGCGCACCGGTTTGTCCGCCCGGCCGCTGTACATCTGCATCCAGCACCTGCGCATACAGTGTAGCTGAACACAAACAAAGCAGTACAAGCGGAATGGCTTTCAACATATCGTGTACGCGTTACTGTTACAGCTGCCCTACCAGCTCCTTGAAAATATGTGTCAGTTTGGGTTCGGCGGCCTGTGCTGCTTCCAGCACTTCCTGATGGGTAATAACATTCTCTTCCTCACGTATACCCAGGTCGGTGATTACACTCATCGCGAAAACAGTCATGCCCATGTGCACAGCGGCAATCGCTTCCTGTACGGTACTCATCCCCACAGCATCGGCGCCCATCAAGTGAATCATCCGGTATTCGGCACGGGTTTCAAAAGTTGGACCGGTCACTCCGAGATATACACCGGTTTTCAAATCATAGCCAGCCGCCTTGCCAATCGCGATGGCTTTGCTCATGAGTGCTTTGCTATACGGCTCGCTCATATCAGGGAAACGGGTGCCGAGTTCGGGAATTTTTTTTCCAATCAACGGGTTGTGCTGAAAGAAACTCACGTGGTCTTTAATCATCATCAAATCACCCACTTTGAAATCCACATTGGTGCCACCGGCTGCATTGCTGAGCAACAGATGGGTAACGCCTAAAAACTTCATCACGCGTATCGGGAAAACCACTTCCTGCGGACTATATCCTTCATAATAATGGAATCTGCCGGCCATGGCTACAATTTGCCTGCCTGATAACTTTCCGAAAATTAACTTGCCGCTATGGCCTTCCACGGTACTTACCGGAAAATGCGGAATATCACTATAAGGTATCTCTGCTTCTATGTCCATTTCACGGGTAAAACTGCCCAGGCCGCTCCCCAACACAATACCGGCCTGTGGTGCGGTTTGATACCTTTTTTGAATATACGCTACTGCTTCCTGAATCTTTTCTAAAATATCCGTCATTACATTAAAATTTGAATTGCAAATGTAACGATACTGCTTTAAAAGACCTTCCCGTTCATACATTCGGTTTTGCCTCAATAGGCAGATTGGTTATCTTCGCAAAAATTTTTCTATGAATCTTCACGAATATCAGGCTAAACAATTACTTAAGAAATTCAATGTACCGGTGCAGGAAGGTATGGCATGCAGCACACCCGGAGAAGCTGAAGAAGCTTACCGACAAATACATACGCAATATGGCAGCAAGTTTGCCGTAGTAAAGGCGCAAATTCATGCCGGCGGCCGTGGTAAAGGTACCATCGTTGGAAAAGACCAGCGTGGTGTTGCAGTGGGTAAGAGTGCTGAAGATGTAGTGAAGATTGCTTCCAACATACTGGGAGGTACTTTGGTAACCATTCAAACAGGCCCCGAAGGGAAATTGGTCAATAAAGTATTGGTAGCGCAGGATGTATATTATGAAGGACCGAACCCTGTGAAAGAGTTTTATCTCTCTATTTTGTTGGATCGTGCCAAAGGGCAAAACGTAATCATGTACAGCACCGAAGGCGGAATGAATATTGAAGATGTGGCGCATGATACTCCGGAGAAAATATTTAAAGAGTGGGTGTATCCGGGTGCTGCTTTACAGGGATACCAGGCAAGAAAAATTGCCTTCAACCTGGGATTAAGCGGTGAGGCCTTTAAAAACTGCGTGAAGTTTGTAACCAATCTTTATACTGCGTACACTTCGTTGGATTGTGGTATGCTTGAAATCAATCCACTGTTCAAAACCAGCGATGAGAAGATTATTGCGGTGGATTGTAAAATGAATATCGATGACAACGCCCTGATGCGCCATCCGGATGTAGCCGCACTGCGCGATTTGTCGGAAGAAGACCCTACCGAAGTGGAAGCCGGTAAATACAACCTCAACTTTGTGAAACTGGATGGCAATGTGGGTTGCATGGTAAACGGTGCCGGGTTAGCGATGGCCACTATGGATATGATTAAACTGAGTGGAGGGGATCCCGCCAACTTCCTGGATGTGGGCGGTACGGCCAATGCTCAAACCGTAGAAGCCGGTTTCAGGATTATCCTGAAAGACCCTAAAGTAAAAGCGATACTGATTAATATTTTTGGTGGAATTGTACGTTGCGACCGTGTGGCTCAGGGTGTGATTGATGCGTACAAGAGCATCGGAACCATTGATATTCCTATCATTGTTCGCCTGCAAGGCACCAATGCGGATGTAGCGAAAAAACTGATTGATGAAAGTGGACTGAAAGTGCAAAGCGCCATTCAGTTAAGTGAAGCCGCTGCGCTGGTGAATAAAGCCGTTGCATAATATCAGTACGTAAAATGATTCATATTATCCTGCCTTCGGGCAGGATTTTTTATTTTTGGTAAAATGCACAATATGAAATTCATACCTGCGCTCTTCGCTATGGGTATTCTGGGTTTGGTTTCCTGTTCCGACGAGGACCGTTCCACCGCGCCCTACACCATCAACTACCGGGCAAGTTTAAACGGGCCTGAAATGAATCCCCCGAACTCATCGTCCGCTACCGGAACATTTAATGCCAGTTTTAATTCAGTAACCAATAAGTTAGGATATCGTTTAACCGTAACCGGTATGACGCCTTTTGAGGCGCATCTCCATAAAGCTGCTGCACCCAACGTCGGCCCGGTGGTGCTTACACTTAATGAAACCAGTCCGCTCATATACGGAGACACCCTCATGGTGACCGAGTCGTTTGCCGATTCTATGGCCTTGGGGTATTTTTATATTGATGTAACCTCCGCCGCGTTTCCCGGTGGTGAAATTCGTGGCCAGATTGAAAAATACTAACGGTAGTCGTTAGACGAATTTTGCTTTTTGGGGGTGGAATCCTTTTTGCCGGATGGAGGTGGGGGCATGTCATTGAAAAAATCGCTGCCATCCATATTCTCCTCTACCATTAAACTATCGCCCTTGCTCAGGAAACTTTCAAATGCGGCATCGGCATAAATGGGGTCGAATTTTAATTCAGGAGGTTCTTCAAACTTGGTTAATTTACCATAGCCTGTTTTGGCATCTTTATACACTTTATTCATAAACTCCCCAAAGATAGGAGCCGACATTTCCGAACCTCCGCTATTGTTCTGATAAATAGGGATGAATGGATCTCCACAACCTACCCAGGCACCGGCAACCAGTTCTGGTGTATATCCGATAAACCAGCCATCGGTATTGCCATTGGTGGTACCGGTTTTACCGGCAATTTCTGATGCAATGTTGTACGAATTCAATCGGCGTGCTGTACCAATTTTTACCACACCTTCCATCATTTTTACCATCGTATAGGCATCCGCTTCACCAATCACCTGCTTGCTTTGCGCCACCGGAAACTCATGAATCAGGTTTCCGTTTTTATCTTCAATACGGGTGAGGTACACCGGTTCAGTAGAATAGCCTTTGTTGGGGAACATTGAAAAAGCCTGTAACATTTCTATTAAAGGGATTTCAGCAGATCCCAAGGCAATGGATGGATACGGCGGCAACTTGGTTTTTATACCAACCTGCTCCGCAAATTCCAAAGTGCGCTTCACGCCAATAACAGCCATCAGGTGCCATGCCGCACCGTTTACTGACCATGCCAGGCAATTCGCCATGGTACCACCGCGGGTGTTGATGGTTTTGCCTCCTAGCGTGAGCGGACCACCCGGTATGTATGTACTGGGAGTATATCCGGCATCGGTAACTGCCAGCGTGTATAAAAGCGGTTTAAAAGTAGATCCAACCTGACGCTTGGCCGTGATATGATCGTACTTGAACCATTTATAATTGATGCCTCCCACCCAGGCTTTAATTTCTCCCGTGCGTGGATCATACACTGCAAAAGAAGTTTGCAGCAATTGCTTATGGTATTTGATCGAATCATACGGCGTCATCACCGTATCCTTTTCATGTTTATTATCACCCTGCCACGAAAATATTTTCATCGGCACTTTTTCATGAAAAGATTTTCGAATGATTTCTTCCGGCACCCCGTCTTCCTTCATCGTTTTCCAACGTTCGGTATATTTAATAGCTGACTCTACAATATTGTCGCGCCCTTTCCAGAGTTGTGCCTGGCGATTGCCTGACCTGAAATAGGCGTCCAGTTTTTTCTGAATCACGGGCATGTGCTTTTCAACCGATGCCTCTGCATATGCCTGCATGCGGGAATCAATTGTTGTGTGAATCCTTAAACCATCCCGGTATAAATCATACGGCTCACCCGTTTTAGGGTTGATGTTTTCCTTACACCATGTTTTCAACACCTGGGCCAATGCAGAGCGGTAATAGGGAGCGATGCCCACATTTTCATCAATCTTCCGGTAATTCGTGATCAGGGGTTTGGCTTTCAGCTTATCGGCTTCTTCCTGTGTAAGAAACTTTTGTTTAGCTACCACCATTTGCTGAATTACGGTGTTCCGCCGTTCAATGGAGTTTTTCGGATGACGGATGGGCTCATAAATAAACCCCTTCAGCATACCAATCAAAACCGCAGCCTCTTCAATTTTTAAATCGATGGGCTCTTTCTGAAAATAAGTGCGGGAAGCATTTCGTATGCCATACACATTGCCCCAGGGCGCATGGTTCAGATACAAGGTGAGGATTTCTTCCTTGGTGAAGTTGCGTTCCAACCGAACAGCCACAATCCATTCTTTCAACTTCTGCATTCCACGCACTACGATATTCCCGCGGCCCTGGCCGAGCATCATTTTAGCCAACTGTTGGGTGATGGTACTTCCACCACCACCGGTGCCCGCTTTCACCACTACGCGCCCCAATGCTTTGGCATCAATACCGGAGTGTTCGTAGAATCGTTCATCTTCCGTTGCAATGAGTGCATTGATTACATTCGGGGATATTTCATGATATTTTACTTCGCTTCGGTTTTGGGCATAGAATTTTCCCATCAGCTTTCCATCGGCAGAAAGAATTTCACTGGCCAAATCTGCCTCCGGATTTTCCAGTTCCTTCAGCGAGGGCATTTTACCAAACACGCCAAAGTTGGCGAGCATCAGCAAGATTGCCAGGAGGCCGAATGCGCCAAAAAATGTTACCCATACCAGTTTAACCGCACGTTTCATACAGGAAAAGAATTAAAACTTGTTGTTGTGGGCACTGTTCAGCAATGCCCTGTACGCATCCAGTTTTTTGTTGTTTTTCAACACTTGTAAACTGTTTTCATCAATAATCATAAAATAATATTTAGAAGCCGGCAGCCATGATACTTCACGCGGTGCGGCCTGTTTAATTTTTTCAAAATACAACAAAGCCTGATCGGCATTTTCAAAAGTAGAAGTAATCAACAGGGTTCTGTCTGCGTCTATGCCTTCCCGTTCTACCTTCAGGTTCATCCGGTTAAAGAGCTCGCGGTTGTACCGGTTGAACGCATTTCGGGCTTCGTTCTGGAATACACCATCTACTTTATTCAGTACCATAATTACATGATGTGGTGCGTCTGGCTCCAGTGTAAACTCGCCGTCGGTAAATTGTTTCACCGGGGCTTCTTTTATTACCGGTTCCAGCGGTTTTTCTTTTGGCTGTACAACCGCGGGTTCCACTTTTTTCTCCGCCTGTACCACACGTGGGGCAGGCACTTCCGTGCTATCTTCAGGCACTACAATGAGCGGTTCTTCAGCGCGTTCTACCTGCAAGGCACTGAGGTAGCCTTCAATCTCTGCCCTTCTGCCCAACACATCAATCAGTGCAATGGCTTTTTGTTGCATCGGTGTATTCGGATAGAGTACAGACAAACGGTTGAGTGTTTTAATCGCCGTACTGTCATCTCTTTGTTTGATGTAATACACCGCTTCAATGTATAACATCTGTGGCGTCCAGTACATAGACCCGTGCTTTTGATCGGCTGTTTTCTTCAGGGCAAGCGCTTCATCAAAATTCCCTTCAATAAACAGGTTGTAAATATTTTCATACTCACGGGTAACGGCGGGGTCTACACGATTGGGATCGAGTGATTCAGGGTCTGTGATTTTTTTATTGGCCACACTGTTGGGGAAGCGGCTGTTGAGCAAATCTTTATAATAATTGGCCTTCTGGAAATTGCCAAGTTTGTTGTATGCATAATACAACCCGAGGTACACTTCACCATCTGCCAGTTTATCGGGGAATCTTTCCAGATATAATTCATACATGTTGATCGCTTGCTCGGTATCATCCAGTTCAAACTGAAACAGCAAGGCAAGGGCTATCAGGTTTTCTGCGATGATGCTGTTGCTACTGTCCATCGCTTCCGGTGTGAGGGGCAATCCATTGAGCAAGCCTTCATACGAAATCAACTGACGGGCATCTTCCTCTGCTTTTCGCAATGAATCGAGTGTGCCACTGGGCATCATGCCGTTATTGTCGTTCCGCGCCACGCCTGCCACCCTACGCCAGTTATCAATGTTGGTCCTTTTGCCCCATTTGGTTGTAAACTCTGCAGCGCCTTTGGTGCGCAGGTTGTTGTTGTAAAAATACCAATCGCCTTTGGTGTTGTTTGATTCGAATAAATCTCGGGGTTTATCTTTATCTTTTCCAAAAGATATCAACGCACCGGAACCACCGGGATCGGCAGCCCCCTCCTCTTTCTGTCCTTTTTCTTTCCTCAGTTGTTTTACCAGTTTGCGGATATATTCTTCCCGCTGTGGTTCGGGCATGGCGGCCACCATCTGCAGGCTGTCTTGTGCTTCAATGTTGAGTAAATGGCCTACCAGTTTTTTTAAAGTAACCTTTCTTTCTTCAATATCGAAAGCCTGTTTTGCGAGAAAGGCCGTATCCTCTATCTTAATGCTGTCGTAATACGATGCTGCATTTTTATAATCGCGACGGTCGTAACTAATATTGGCCATTTCCAGATAGGCCTTGCTTTTATAACCCGCATTGGCCTCATTATGCCGGAATATGGATTTTGCATACAAGGCCAGGGCCGCAGTGGTATCGGGAACATCCATCGTTAATTGTGCTGCCGCATAAAAAATAATATCCCGGTACGATTCATATTTGTCTTTCTTCGACATCTTCACCAAGCGTGCAATGCGGTTTTTCAATTCCTTTTCATCTCCCTGCACACGCATCATCTTGGCATTGTTCAGATTTGCATAAATATCCATAACCGGGTTTACGGTATGTTTGGCTGATTTTGCATAGTAGTGTGAAGCCTTATCAAAGTGGCCGGTCATCTCATACATCTGGCCCAACAGAAATTCCCAGCGGGCGCGGTTTTGTTTGTTAGACGCATGGCTCAAACCTTTATCCAGGTACACTGCTGCACTGTCGTACACATCCTGCCGGAAGAACCAATAGCCTGCCAGTACCGATAAATCGTTATGCAACCTTTTCGGAAAGTTCGGATCATTTTGAAGGATGTTGATTAGCCCGGCGGCCTCGCCTAAATTATTCTGTTCAATAAACGTGCGTATCAGCCAAAGCAAAGATTCATTTCGGCTGGGTGCCCTCGTGAAAGCCTTCTTCAGTACGGTACGGTTTTCTTTATCGGCAATAGAAAATGCGCGGTTCTTTTCATCCACATTCAAGTTACTGCCCACCACCCTGTCATCATCCTGATTCTTTTTTCGTGGGAACAAATTGTAATTGATGAACTGAAAGGTGAGTGCTGCACTGTCCAGTTCTTTTCTGAGCAGGTAGGCCTTTCCAATGAGCAGATACATATTATCTACCCAATCGCTGCGCAAATCGTGCAGTAAAATTCCTGCACCGGATTTATAAATGACGGAGTCCAGCTCAATTTGTTGCGAAGCCGTATTTTCAAGTGAATACGGATAATAATTCAGCAGTTTGGTGAAATCATCCTGATTCGATAAAGTAGCCCGCTCAATAACGGCATTGATTTTATTATTGGCGTTGAAAAAGTAATTGTAATGGGTAGTAGTATTATGCAGAAACCGCCGCATGGGCGTAAACTTTTTTGTGGCGGTTTTTTCAGAAGCCAGCACTTTTTCCTCATACACTTCGGGCTTCTTTTCCTTACCAAACGGATCGAGCGTCCAGGAAGGTTGAGCCGTAAGAGGAGCATGTGCAATCAACAACAGCGTGAGAATCAGAAAAACAACTTGTTTTCGGTTGTGCATGGGTAAGTAATAACAGGGGTAAATATCGCTTTTTTTCACCATCTGCCTTTCAAAATTATAGTATATCAAACTGAAATGGGGGCTAATTATTGTTAAAAGGCGGGTATGGGCCTAAAAGTGAGGGCACTTTCTTATTTTTAACCCGCTGAAAGAACCTGATGGCAAAACCTGCACCTCATACCGGATTGAAAAGATTGCGCAACCGTTACCGTATGGTGGTGATGAATGAGGATACCTACGAGGAGGTTGTGAAATTCAAACTGAGCCGATGGAGTGTGTACGCGTTGTTGTCGGCTATTTTTCTCATCATGGTGGGCATCACTGCCGCGTTGATTACCTTCTCCCCCTTAAAATATTATCTCCCCGGGGCCGGTTATGGTGATGCCAAACAAGTAAACGAACTGAAACAATTGAAAATCAGGGCTGATTCTATTGAAAATGTATTGCAACAGAATCAGCAGTATATGAACAACATTCAGCAAATTCTTCAGGGTAAAATGATTCCGAAAGACACCACGGTGTTAAAGGTGAAAAAGAATAAAAAGAACAAGTTTTAACACTAAATCAGCCGGTTTTACGTTTCAGAGAGGATCATGGCCTTTCCTTCACCCTGAAAAACCCGCTGTTATGTTCAAATTTAAACTCAAAGGCTCTGAAAATCAATCACCTGCCATTTCTACCAGCTTCATCGGTGCCGGAACCGTTTTTTCCGGAAACATTGAATGTCAGGGAGATATCCGCATTGATGGCACCATTAAAGGGAATGTTCGGTGTATGTCGAAAATAGTATTAGGCCCTGAGGGGGTGATTGAAGGAGACGTATTCACCCGCGAAGCAGATATCATGGGGCGTGTGGAAGGCAGGGTATGGACCAACGAATTGCTCTATATGCGCAACAACGCCACCGTGAATGGCGATATACTCGCTTCCAAATTAATGATAGACCCGACCGCTTCGTTTAACGGTCAGTGTAAAATGGGCGCGAATATTGTAGATTTGAATACCGGCAACCTCTCGCTGGCACTCAATGGATAAAACACCCCGAAAATTTACTTTTTGGAAATACGCCGGTTTGGCCACGCAATTTTTTGCAGGCATAGGCATTACGGTATGGCTTGGGCATCAAGCCGACAAACATGGAGGCTTATCGTTTCCGTTATGTGTTTGGTTGTTACCTTTGCTCCTCATTGCCGGCATGTTATACCGGATTATTAGAGAAACATCTTCAAAATAACTGAATGAAGGATTTGCGTTTATTCATGCCCGTGATTTTCACGTTCATCATGATCGTAGCAGTGATTTTCACGTTCACTCCGCAATTTGAAAAAGCATCTGTGGCACCGAATGTATTGATGGGCGGTAACCTATTGTTGTTTGTGGTAACCATAGCAACCATTGCATTTCAGAAGAAAGCCCTGAGCCATGCCAACCCGAATGTGTTCATCAGAAGCATTATGAGCAGCATGTTGCTGAAGATGTTGATTGGAGCAGCCGCCGTTCTCATTTATGTGCAGATGCACCCCGATACATACAGCCGCTATGGAATTTTCGGCACTATGATTTTTTATCTGGTGTATTTATCGGTTGAAGTATTTGTGGTTATGAAACTGAACCGGAAGAAAAATGCCTAAGAAGGAAGTACCACTCACCGGTTTGAAAAAATACCTGCCCGAAGGAAGTTACGACCTGGTGATGGATTACATTTTCGCTCACAGGATAGAACTCACGGTAACACGTAAACGAAATACGCTGCTCGGTGACTATCGCAGCCGGACGGGAGATAAAAACCACCGGATATCTGTGAACGGCAACCTGAACCCATACAACTTCCTGGTTACTTTTCTGCACGAATTAGCGCACTTACTCACCTTTGAGCGATACGGACACCGTATTCAACCCCATGGGAAAGAATGGAAAGCACAATATGCATCCTTGCTACAGGATGTTATGTATAAAAATATTTTTCCGGAGCCCATTGTGGAAGCCTTAAAAACATCTATTCGCAACCCCGGTGCCAGTACTTGTGGAGACACGGCCCTGTTGCGTGTATTAAAGCAATACGATGAAGATGCCCATGCATTGGTGCACGTAGAAGATGTACCACACGGAGCGCTCTTCACCATATCGGGAAACCGGGTATTCAGAAAAGGGGAGAAAGTACGCACCCGTTACAAATGCCAGGAAATCTCGAATGGGAAATGGTTTCTCTTCAATGGTTTATACGAAGTAGAACAAACCGATTCCGCTTCATGCTCTCGTTAACCCATACACGATGTGTGTTCCGGGTTGAACGTTGCTTTCCGTTCTAAAAATGAGCGAGTCGGGTGTGAGGTAGAGAATATCTGCAAACGAGGTATCCAATGACATCAGCAGCAATTGCCCATTGTCCATTATTTTCCATGCATTCATCAACCAGGTGCATTGTTTATTATCCTGCACCCTTTTGGTATTGTGGTACAGGCTTGTAACCGGCACAGAGGGTGATGCAGCCACTACAGCAGAAGGGCCTTCGATAAACTCCATAAAGCACGTCAGCGGATCGTTCACCATCAGTGTATCCGGGGGCATGCCGGAACTTTGAGTTATCCTGAAATGAATATCCCATTTGCCCAACAATTTCTGCTCTTCCTGGCTGATAGTTACGGATGGATTATTGTTTTTAGAACAACCCCATGCAAAAAAAAGGGTAACACTAAAGGCCCATACCATCATTGATTTCATAGTTCCATATTTTATGACTGAACAATAGTGTGGCTCAGGGAAGTATAGCTAAGATATGTTAATTTTTATTTCTCTGGGTGTACCTATCCCCTCCCAACTCATCTTTAGATACCATCCAATTGAATGTCCCTGTTAAAAATAAAGTGACAATGAAACGGTCAGTTTTGCTTTCATTGCAAATGGTCTTTAGAAATAATGCAATGGTTTTGAATTTCATTCAGATGGATGTATCTATAATACTCCCCAAAATTCAGGCCATCGA
>JAHBTM010000015.1 GCA_019638635.1 Ferruginibacter sp.
TGATACATCCGTTCCATAGCGCCCAGTACACCACCGCGTTCTGTAATACGGTCAAATTCTGCCATCACGGCTTCTTCTACCAAATCCGTTAATTCTTCAATCAGGAAAGACCCCTGATTCGGGTTTTCATTTTTTGCTGTACCCAGCTCGCGGTTAATGATGAGCTGTATGGCCATGGCTCTTCTTACGCTCTCTTCAGTTGGGGTGGTGATGGCTTCATCATATGCATTGGTGTGCAGTGAATTGCAGTTATCGTACAATGCATACAAGGCCTGAAGTGTGGTACGTATATCATTGAAATCAATTTCCTGTGCATGCAAACTTCTTCCACTGGTTTGAATATGATACTTTAATTTTTGGCTACGGCTGTTGCCTTTGTATTTGTATTTCATGGCCTTAGCCCAGATGCGACGGGCCACGCGGCCAATGACACTATACTCCGGATCCATCCCATTGCTGAAGAAGAAACTCAGGTTGGGGGCAAACTCATCAATCTTCATTCCACGGCTCAGATAGTACTCTACATACGTGAAACCATTGGCCAATGTAAAGGCCAGCTGTGTAATCGGATTGGCACCGGCTTCTGCAATGTGGTATCCGCTGATGCTTACGCTGTAAAAATTCTGCACTTCATGCTGAATAAAATACTGCTGTACATCACCCATCAGTTTGAGCGCAAATTCTGTTGAAAAAATACAGGTGTTCTGAGCCTGATCTTCTTTCAGGATATCTGCCTGTACTGTACCACGAACGGTTTGCAATGCACGGGCTTTAATGCTTTCATACACATCGGCAGGCAGCACATCCTTGCCGCTTAAGCCCAGTAAACGCAGGCCTAAACCATCATTTCCATTGGGTAAAGCTCCTTGCAACTCCCCTTTTTGAGGTTCCACGGGTTTGCCATCGGTACCCATATACTTAGGCAATTTTTTTGTATCAAACTTCGATTCGATTACACGGTTTACTTCATCGCGCAAATGATTTTCAAGGATGTATAACTCACATTGCTGATCGATAGCGGCGTTCATGAAGAATGCCAGTAAAATAGGAGCCGGTCCATTGATGGTCATACTTACTGAAGTCTTCGGATCACACAAATTAAATCCGCTATATAATTTTTTGGCATCGTCTACTGTAGCAATACTCACCCCGCTGTTACCTACTTTACCATAAATGTCGGGGCGATAGGCCGGATCTTCACCATACAAAGTTACACTGTCGAATGCCGTACTGAGGCGCTTCGCGGGCTGGCCAACACTCACATAATGAAATCGTTTATTCGTTCTTTCCGGACCACCTTCCCCGGCAAACATACGTGTAGGATCTTCGCCTTCCCGCTTTAACGGAAACACGCCTGCCGTGTATGGAAACTCTCCGGGTACATTTTCCTGCAGTTGCCATTCCAGCAAATCTCCCCAGTCAGCATATTTGGGTAACAACACTTTGGGTAACCGTGTACCGGATAAACTGGTGTAGGTTAATGGTTGACGAATAACCTTGTCGCGCACCTGAAATTCGTAAAAATCCTGGTCATAACGTTGAACCGTAGACGACCATTGATCCATTAGCTTTTTGCAGGATGGATCCAACTTGCTTTCCAGCTCTTCCACTTTCTTATGGATAGCACCTTTATCATCCTGCATCAGTTGCATGGTGCCTTTCAGGCAATATAAAGAGCTGGCAATGTTTTTTTGCTCGTTCACCCACTGGTCGTATTGACGAATCGTTTCAGAAATCTCCGACAAATAGCGTACGCGAGAAGGGGGAATGATTACCGACTTGCTGCTGGTGTCTTTGGAGTGCACCATATGTTCAGCAACCGGAAACGCTACACCGGTTTTTTCAGTAATTATTTCCATTAGCCTGGAAAACAATTCATTGACACCGGTATCATTGAACTGAGCGGCGATGGTTCCAATCACAGGAAGGTCTTCATCTTTTGCCTCCCACAGGCCGTGGTTTCTTTTATATTGTTTGCGTACATCATGTAATGCATCAAGCGCATTGGCTTTATCAAACTTATTCAGGCAAATCAAGTCGGCATAATCCAACATGTTGATTTTCTCCAACTGTGAAGGTGCTCCATACTCCGGAGTCATGACATACATACTTACATCACAATAATCTAGAATAGACGCATCACTCTGTCCCACTCCTGCACTTTCCAGAATAATCAAATCGAACCCGGCATTTTTGCAGATGTTCAATGCATCTTTTACATGCCGGCTCAGTGAAAGTTCACTTTCTCTGGTGGCTAGGCTGCGCATATATGCCCGTGGTGAGGAAATGGCATTCATTCGAATGCGGTCGCCCAATAAAGCGCCACCAGTTTTTTTCTTGCTCGGATCTACTGAAATAACCGCAATGGTTTTATCGGGATATGCGTTCAGGTAACGTCGTACAAGCTCATCCGTTACACTGCTCTTTCCTGCGCCACCGGTACCTGTAATTCCCAGCACAGGGTGTGTTGGTAATTCAGATCCATCCGCTGTATATGTTCCGTTTTCAGCTTTTGTAATCAGGCGTGCTATTTTGCGGATATCCACCTTTTCACCCAGCGTTAAAGGCTTTTCATAATTGCCATGATCGTTTAAGTTAAAACGACACTGATCAATGACATCCTGAATCATACCTTCCAGGCCCATTGTTCGACCGTCATCCGGGCTATAAATTCTGGTGATGCCATACGCATGAAGCTCCTCAATTTCAGAAGGCAGGATGGTGCCTCCGCCGCCGCCAAAAATTTTGATATGCCCGCAACCATTCTCTTCCAGCAAATCTTTCATGTATTTAAAAAACTCCACATGACCTCCCTGATAACTGGTAATGGCAATGCCCTGTACATCTTCTTCAATAGCACATTCCACAATTTCAGCCACGCTTCTGTTGTGGCCCAGGTGAATAATTTCAGCACCCTTGCTTTGCATAATCCGGCGCATAATGTTGATGGCTGCATCGTGTCCGTCAAACAATGAAGCTGCTGTAACCAATCGTATTTTTTCAGTTGAAACCGTCATCTGTTCGTATTTAATTAAAAGCTGTTTTAAATTAACTGACTCAAAATTAGTTCATTTTAAAAGTGAGCGCTGCAAATTCCTGAATGGATAAAGTTTCCGGTCTTCTTGAAAAAATTTCATCCTGCAATACCTCAGGAGCAAACAATCCTTTTACTGAATTGCGCATGGTTTTACGGCGTTGGTTAAACGCTGTTTTAACCAGCAATCTATAATGTTTATCAGACCGAAAGTTCAATACCTGGGTTGTTCGGGTTAATCGTATGACACCGCTTTCCACTTTGGGTGGCGGTTGAAAACAACTTGCCGGCACATTGAACAAATATTCAATATGATAATACGGTTGAAGCAACGCGCTCAGTACACCAAAAGCTTTTGAACCGGGCACGGCGGCTGCCCGTTGAGCCACTTCTTTTTGAAACATCCCAATCACCACAGGTACCTGATCTTTCCAGTCGAGAATTTTGAAAAGGATTTGCGTAGAGATGTTGTAGGGAAAGTTTCCAATGATGGTGAACGGATTTTCAAATGGAATATCCATATCCAGAAAACTCTGATGTATCAGTTGGGGTTTCAATCCTGGGAATTGTTTGGAGAGATAAGCCACCTTTTCATCATCAATTTCCACCGCTTTAAATTCCACCTCGGGCAACTGCAACAAATGCGCCGTGAGCGCGCCTCCACCCGGACCCACCTCCAGCAGGTATTTGAAAGGATGTTCTTTTAAAGCATGAAGGATAGACTGTATAACATCCTGATCCACCAGAAAATGCTGACCCAATGATTTTTTGAGTGTGTACATTCACACAAAGCTAACCAAGTTGAAGCAACCTGCCTTAAATACAAAAGAAGGGTTATGGGCCTTAAGTTGTAATTTTACGCCACTGATAAACATTTCACCATGGAAAAAAAGCCGCTCATCGGATTTACCTGCGGAGACATTAATGGAATTGGAACGGAGTTGATCATTAAAACACTCGGCGATCCCCGAATCCTGGATTTATGTACACCGGTCGTTTTTACCAATAATAAGCTCATTAACTTTTACCGGAAAAGTTTGCCGGATGTGCATTTTTCATTTCAGGCGGTGAAAGACGCTTCACGCATCAACCCCAAACAAATTAACTTGTACAGTTGCTGGGATGAGGAAGTGGTTATTACTCCCGGTGTTATCAGCGATGCCGGTGGTAAATACGCTATTCTCAGTTTAACAACGGCTGCCGAAGCTTTAAAATCGGGTGATTTGGATGCTTTGGTAACGGCCCCTATCCATAAAAAGAATACACACAGCAATGATTTTCCGTACAGCGGCCACACCCCCTATCTGAAAAAACTGTTCGGTTCATCTGAGGTGGTGATGATGATGATTGCCGAAAACATGCGTGTGGCACTGGTTACAGAGCATGTACCGGTAACTGAGCTGGCACAGCATATTTCACGGGAGAAAATTCTTTCCAAACTCCAGATGATGAACCAATCACTCAAAAAGGATTTTGGAATTCAGAAACCCCGTATTGCCGTTCTGGGTTTGAACCCACATGCAGGAGATGAAGGACTGGTGGGAAAAGAAGAAGAGCAGATTATTAAACCAGCCGTAAAGGATGCCAAACAAAAGGATATTTTCTGTTTCGGACCATACAGTGCCGATGCATTCTTTGCGCGTGGACAGCACGAAAAATTTGATGCGGTACTGGCCATGTATCATGATCAAGGGCTTATTCCCTTCAAATCTCTTGCAAAAGGGCATGGAGTGAATTACACAGCCGGCATTGCAGGCATCAGAACTTCTCCGGATCATGGTGTTGCCTTTGATATTGCCGGAAAGGGTATAGCAGATGAGACTGCTTTCAGGGCATCACTCTATGCCTGTCTTGATATCTTGCAACAGCGTCGCGATTTTAACGAACGAAATGCCCATCCGTTGAAAAAAGCGAGCTCCTCTTTCGTGGCCAATGCCGTAGATGAAAAACTATCTGACGAATCCTGATCACATCCCATTAAATGGCTTCCCCGATATATGAACGGATGGCCTGGGCATATTTTCTGAATGCCTGAACACCCTTAAAGGTGATTTTGCAGTTGGTGAGCGGATAACTCTCTCCAAACCGCTTCTGAATGTCGATATATCCCGCAGCCTTCAGCTTTTGTAACTGAACACTCAGGTTTCCGGCAGATACATTTAGCTTGTTTTTAATATGTATAAACTCTGCTTCCCGCTCCCGCATGAGTAGGCTCATGATGGCCAGCCGATGCCTAGCATGCAACAAGGGGTCAAGGGGGGCATTCAGCATATATCAGTTGTTATTCTGGGTCTAGATTTCCACGAATGAGGGGTTGATTTTCACTCCGCTTTACAAATATACTTTATATGTTTTATTTAGTTTAAAAAATAAACTACTTCCTGAATAATTATTTTTAGACTTACCAGAATCAATGCAGAATAAATTAAACAAATTATTTATCTAATTGATATAGTATGATTTATGATATATATAAATTTAATATTTGTTGAATTTTGGGTGTGTTTTGGTTATCCACATACCAAAAATTAATTTTTTTTTGTGGCTCCAATTATTAATTTAGCAATAGAATTTAATGGGTTAGTAAGTACAAAGGGTCAGCGTAAAGTTGGCCCTTTTACTTTTTTATTCGGTTAGATTTTTTCTTGATTTCCCATCCTCTGTACATCCTCTTTTTTGAAATTTCTTTTCTGATTCTGATTGAATGTTTGCAATTACTTTTACGGTATGAGCAAAACAAAGAGTGCATTTTTTTGCAGCAGTTGTGGTTATGAAAGTGCAAAATGGACTGGTCAGTGTGCTTCTTGTCATGCATGGAACACCATGGTGGAAGAAGTCATCACCAAAGGAACCGAAAAACAATCATCCACCTTGTGGGATGATTATGGACCGAAATTAAAAACCATCGCGCTGAAGGATGTGCATAGTGCAGAAGAAAAAAGAATCTTAACCACCGATCCGGAATTAAACCGTGTATTAGGTGGAGGAATTGTACCGGGAAGCATTGTGTTGGTTGCCGGAGAACCAGGTATTGGTAAGTCTACTTTGTTTTTGCAGGATGCATTAGCCATGAAAGAGGTGGTTACCTTATACATCAGCGGCGAAGAAAGTGAACAGCAGATAAAGATGCGGGCAGACCGGATTGGTTTATCAAACGACAATTTCTATCTGCTTACAGAAACCAACATTCAATCTATTTTCAAGGAAATAAAAAAACTGAGGCCGCAGTTAGTCATTGTTGATTCTATTCAAACACTGCAATCCCCTTTTATAGATTCTTCACAGGGCAGCATCAGTCAGATCAGAGAATGTGCTGCCGCCTTTCAACGTTTTGCGAAAGAAACACAAACCCCGGTGTTTGTAATCGGCCACATTACAAAGGAGGGCAGTATTGCGGGGCCGAAAATTCTGGAGCATATGGTAGATACGGTGTTGCAGTTTGAAGGCGACAGGCATTATGCGTTCCGGTTATTACGCACCATTAAAAATCGTTTTGGATCTACATCCGAACTGGGTATTTATGAAATGGATGGCACCGGAATGCACCCGGTGGATAACCCCAGCAAGTTGCTCCTCTCTCACAAGGAAGAGCCTTTGAGCGGCATTGCCATTGCGGCTACCATGGATGGAATCCGTCCATTATTGATAGAAACCCAGGCACTCGTAACACCCAGTGTATATGGCACGCCACAACGAACCGTGAGCGGATTTGATTCCCGGAGAGTACAATTGCTGTTGGCTGTACTGGAAAAAAGAGGAGGATTTCAGTTTGGAATGAAAGATGTGTTCGTGAATATAGCCGGTGGAATTAAAACAGAAGATCCTGCAATTGATCTCGCCGTGATTTGTGCACTGTTAAGCAGTTTTGAGGATGTGGCTTTAAGTCCGAAAATTTGTTTTGCAGGTGAAGTAGGTTTAAGTGGTGAAATCAGGGCGGTGAACAGAATTGAGCAACGGATTGCTGAGGCTGAAAAACTAGGCTTCGAAAAAATCATCATCAGTACATACAACTCCAAATCATTTGATGTTAAAAAAGCATCGATTGAAGTAGTGACCATGTCTAAAGTGGAAGCACTCTATCAATATCTTTTCTAACCCATAAAGTACCTTTTCGTTTGTAGGTTGGATGATTAGCTTCACGGAATGATATTACCGGCATTGCGTGATGTATTTAAATTGTTTTTTCCCAATCTGTGTGTAGGTTGTGGGCAGGAATTATTAGAAACGACCCAATCCATCTGTATTCATTGCAGATTACATCTACCACATACCGGATTTGCATCTTATTCCAACAACCCAATAGAAAAAATTTTTGCAGGACGAATCCCCATCCTATTTGCACACAGTGAGTTTTATTTTTCACAGAACGGATTGGTACAGCAAATGATTCATCAGTTAAAATACCATAACAACACACAGGTAGGATACTTCTTAGGCGAGCAAGTGGGGAGTGCATTGTTACATTCTGGACGATGGCATCCATATGATTACATTATTCCCTTACCCATGCATCCCAAAAAAATGCACCAGCGGGGCTACAATCAGGCAGCGATTATTGGTAAAGGCATAGAAACCGTAACACAGATTCCATTGTTGGAGCAAATTGTTGTACGAAATAAAAAAACCGACACTCAAACCCGAAAAAAAAGAACAGAGCGTTGGGAGAATGTGGTAGATAGTTTTACCATACAGGATCCGGAAGCATTATATCAAAAGAAAATTTTACTCGTAGATGATGTGATTACCACCGGTGCCACCCTTGAAGCCTGCGGGCAACGTATCCTTCGGGTGGAAGGCACTCAGTTGGGGATTGTTTCGGTTGCGTATGCTAGTAAATAGTTTTGTAGTTTTGTTTCAATGAAGTGGTGTCTGTATTTCTGTATCGGTTGGCTTATCGTGGGGATGACATCCTGCAAAAAAGAATCCTTTATTACCGGTGCCGGTGCGCGTATTTCATTTTCAGCCGACACACTTAAGTTTGATACGGTTTTTACCACCCTGGGCTCCACCACTCGAATGGTCAAAGTAAAAAATGAAAACGATCAGAAGCTCCTCCTCTCCTCAATAAAACTCATGGGCGGTTCCAGCTCTCCGTTTAAAACCAATATCAACGGCACGCCCACACCCGAAATGTTTCAACTGGAAGTTGCTGCCAACGACAGTATATATATATATGTAGTAGTCACTATTAACCCATCTCAAGCAAACCTCCCTTTTTTAGTTCGGGATAGCATTGAAATTCAATTCAATAATCAAACACGCTACATCCAACTGGAGGCGTACGGACAAAATGCCAACTTCATCACCCATCAAACCATTAACAGCACACAGGTTTGGAACCACCCTCTGCCTTTTGTGGTATTGGGTTCACTCACCGTTCGTGAAACAGGGCACCTCACGCTGGCTGCCGGTACTCGCATGTATGTTCGGGCTACTGCTCCCATCATCATCCATGGTACGCTGGTAACCAATGGTACACGCCAAAGGCCGGTAGTGTTCAGGGGAGAACGGATCGATGATTATTACCGGGATTTACCGGGCAGCTGGCCGGGTATTTTGTTTACGGAAACCAGCAAAAACAGTGTACTCACATTTACCGAAATACACAATACTGTAAATGCTATTACAGTAAACGGGCCCACAGTGAACACTCAACCCAAAATTCATATACGCCAATGCACAATCAATAATGCATTTGAATCAGGATTATTGTTTACAGAAACTGATGCAGAGGTCACCAACACACTAATCACCAATTGCGCTTCAAATATTTCAATTTTAAAAGGAGGGAATTACAATTTCATTCATTGTACAGTTGCGTCTATGACTAACCGTTATTTCTTTCGGCAAACACCGGTATTATCCGCTTCGAATTACATCACTCAGAACGGACAAATCAGCAGCAGTACATTGAATGCCGCATTTACGAATTCAATTTTCTGGGGAAATTCCGGAATCGTACAAAATGAAATTGAATTGTGGAGAGATGCCTCTTCCGGTTTTGGAGTTACCTTTCAACATTGTTTATACCGGATGGAAAATGCACCCGCGCCGGCTACGAACATCAATTGTATTTCAAACACAGATCCGCAATTCAGCGTAGTAGATTTATCGGATGATATCTTTGACTTCCGAATCGGCGATCCACTCTCCCCCGTTATTGACCAGGGAATTTTGACCGGTTTGCCGAAGGATTTGGATGACAACGACAGAAACATAGGATTACCGGATTTAGGAGCATACGAAAAACAATAAAATATGATAAAACTTTTTTCGCTGGCAATCATATTGGTTGCCTGCAACTCGCAACAAACTAAAAACAACATGTCAAACCCTGAAAACGCAGTTCAAATGCAACCATCTATCCATTCATTATCGTACACCAATATCCAGGGAGCACCCGTTTCCCTCAGTTCGTACAGAGGCAAAAAAATACTGATTGTAAACACGGCTTCGGAATGCGGGTTCACACCACAGTATACACAACTACAGGAACTGTACAACCTGCATAAAGACCAATTGGTTATTATTGGTTTTCCTGCCAATGATTTTGGTCAGCAGGAGCCAGGCGAAAACAAGGATATTCTTGCATTCTGTGAAAAAAATTATGGTGTTACCTTTCCTTTGAGCGAAAAGATAACGGTGAAGGGTAAAGGCATTTCTCCGGTATTTGAATGGCTCACTCAAAAAAACCTGAACGGAAAAATGGATGCGGAAGTGAAGTGGAATTTTACTAAGTTTTTGCTGGATGAAGATGGGCACCTACTGGCAACATTTAACAGCCAGGTAACGCCATTAGATGATGCTATACTCAATTATCTGAAATAAATTTTCCACCCAACCCATTACCTCTATTACGGATGAGATTCGCAGACGTTATCAATCAGGAAATAGTAAAGAAGCATCTCAGGGAAATGCTTTCAGAAAACAGGCTGAGCCATGCCTTGTTTTTTCTGGCAAGGGATGGTGCCGGTGGTTTGCCCCTGGCTAGGGCGTTTGCTCAATTTCTCGTTTGTGAAAAAAGCAATCCCGCTGCTGTTAAAAGTGCCGGGCCATCGCTCTTTGGAGACGAACCCGAATTGGCCGCTCAAACAGATTCTTGTGGGGTGTGCGCTGCCTGTGTAAAAGCCAGTCAGCTCATTCACCCTGATATCCATTTTACATTTCCGGTGATTTCTTCTAAGCCGGGTACACCGCCATTAAGTGCAGATTTTATAACCCAATTCAGAGCCTGGGCCGTTTCGAATCCATATGCAAACAGCTATGAGTGGCTCCAGTTTATTTCGGCAGAAAATAAACAAGGTAATATCACCGCAAAAGAATGTGAAGTGATTTTACACAACATGAGCATGAAGAGCTTTGAAAGCACCTATAAAGTGCAGATCATCTGGATGCCGGAAGCACTGGGTAAGGAGGGAAACAAATTGCTGAAAATAATTGAAGAACCCCCTCCACATACTGTATTTATTTTAGTGGCTGAAAATGAAGAGTTGGTATTACCTACCATTTTATCTCGGGTTCAACTTATAAAAATACCGCCGCTTACGAAGGAAGATATTACCACAGCGCTCGTAGAGAGAGAATCCCTTCCGGAAACAACTGCAAAAAAAATTGCGGGCATGTCGGATGGCAGTTACCTCGAAGCATTACAAATTATTCAACATCAGGACGATGACTGGGATGCCATGCTGAAAGAGTGGATGAACAGCATTGTACGAACAGGCCCGGCTGCGCAGGTAAAGGTTATTGAAGAAATCGCTAAAATTGGAAGGGAAAAACAAAAGCAACTTTTGAGGTATTTCATCCAGATATTGCAACATGCATTACACATTTCTATCCTGGGAAGCAACCGTGTGTCAGAAAAAGAGAGTGAAAATGTACACGATTTTGCCGGCAAACTTCAACGGTTTCTGAATACGCAGCAACTGGAAGCTATTGTACATGAGCTGGATAAAACCTCCTATTATATAGAAAGAAATGCCCATGCAAAGGTTACTTTTCATGCATTAACCATAAAGCTGTACCATATTATTAGCGACAAATCATTAATTTTGGTAAAATAGGAATGTGCCGAATGATGGGATGAAGTAAGTGACATTGAATTTGTTTAACCATCATATCCCGGCTGTTGTATGCGGACAGGATTAAATGCAACAGTAAACAACCCATATTAAATGGGCGGTTACAATGTGCACCCATTTCTATTAAATCATTTTACTACAGTAAACCATTATATATCATGGGTTGTGGAAGTTGTGGAACCGGGTCGGCACCCGGGGGTTGTAAAAGCCATGGACATTGTGCGAGTGGCGGTTGCAACAGGATGAATGTGCACGATTGGCTGGCAGACCTTCCGGTGAGCGATGCCGCTTTGGCCTGCAAGATTGTGGAAGTGTCTTTTAATAACGGAAGCCGTAAAGATTATTTCAGAAACCAAACCTTTCATCCTTTCTGCAAAGGAGACATGGTGGCCGTAGAAGGCGTCAATGGGTTTGATGTGGGCATGATTAACCTCACCGGTGAACTGGTTCGTTTGCAACTCAAGAAAAATAAACTCGATGAGAAGAGCAACGACTTCAAAAAGGTGCTTCGCATTGCAACAGAAAACGATATTGCCCGTATGCTGGAGAGCAAAGAGCGGGAAAAAAATATCCTCATTCGCAGCCGCGCTATCGCCCGTCAGCTCAAACTGGAGTTGAAAATGGCTGAGGTAGAACTGCAGGCCGATGGAAAGAAAGCAACCTTCTTTTATATTGCTGATGACCGTGTAGATTTCAGGGAATTGATAAAACTCTATGCCGGTGAATTCAAAGTTAAAGTAGAAATGCGCCAGATTGGTGCAAGGCAGGAAGCCGGAAAAGTGGGAGGCATTGGAAGTTGCGGACGTGAATTGTGTTGTTCTACCTGGCTAACCGATTTCAAAAGTGTAAATACCAACGCGGCACGTTATCAGAATTTGAGTATCAATCAAACCAAGTTGAGCGGCCAGTGCGGCAGATTAAAATGTTGCCTTAATTACGAATTAGATACATACATTGACGCATTACAATTTTTCCCGAACGATGCGGATGTGTTGGAAGTTGAAAAAGGAAGAGCCTTTCTGGTAAAAAAAGATATTTTCAGAAACCTGATGTGGTATACGTTGCCTGATAGCAACAAACAATATCCCCTCACCCTGGAAACCGTTCGCAAAATTAAAGCCGGTAACCGCGAAGGTATTCGTCCGGCTACATTGGAACCCGCTGAAATTGTTTCTTCCAAACCCAGAGAAGTTGAACCGGAATATGCAGATCTGGTAGGACAAATCAGCCTGAAGAGCCTTGAAAAAACCACACGTAAACGCAAGGAGAAAGAAAAAGCCAGAGGTCAGAAAGGAAATCAATCGCAGGCAAGGCCGCAGGGTGGCCGTCCGCAGGGACCACGTCAGACACAGGAAGGAAACCGCCAGGTACCTAAACCTCCGCGTGACGGATCGAGACCGAACAGTCCACAGGGAACTCAGGGTACGCGTAACCGTCAGAAACCAGGGAACCCCAATCAACGTCCTCCTTCCGCACCACGTGACCCAAGGAACAATCCGCGGGCTCAGAATCCCGGCCAACAGAATTCCAACAAGGATCAGAAAAAATAAAGCATGTCTATTAAGGTACAGGATCTGCTGAAAAAATACGGTACACAAACCGCGGTGAACCAAATTTCATTTGAGGTACACCCCGGAGAAATTGTAGGATTTCTCGGCCCCAATGGTGCAGGCAAATCTACTACTATGAAAATGATCACCGGTTATGTTCAACCCGATGCCGGTAACATTGCAGTTTGTGGTTTAAATGTTGCAGATCATCGGTTGGAGAGTAAGAAGAAAATCGGATACCTGCCGGAAGCCAATCCTTTGTATTATGATATGTATGTGCGGGAATACCTCCATTTCATTGCTTCGGTGCATCAACTCTCCCGGAAAAATACAGCCATTCAAAATGCCTTACATACTGTTGGTTTAGAACCTGAAGCACATAAAAAAATCGGACAATTAAGTAAGGGCTATAAGCAACGGGTAGGGTTAGCCGCAGCATTGATTCACAACCCTGACGTACTGATACTCGATGAACCCACTTCCGGGTTAGACCCCAATCAGATCATCGAGATCAGGCAGGTTATACGCGAACTGGCTAAAACCAAAACAGTATTGTTTTCTTCGCACATTATGCAGGAAGTGGAAGCCTTATGTGAGCGTGTTATTATCATCCATAAAGGCAATTTGGTTGTAGATGAATCTATTCAGAAATTACAACAACATGCAGGTAAGCACCCTGTAGTAGTGGTACAGTTTAACCGGGAAGTAGAAGTGGCCCTGCTGCAAAACCTGGCGGCTACGCTGAGTGTTCAAACTGTACACCCCGGCACGTACATGCTGGAAACCGACACTCCCGAAGACACCCGAAAAGCCCTGTTGCAATTCAGTGTGGAACATAACCTGAATATAGAATCGTTGCAAAGCAAAATGCGGGATTTGGAAAGCGTGTTCAAATCGTACACCACTTAATCCAATTTTTGGTGTAGCCATTCAAACATTGTTTCTTTGTAATGCAACAACCTTAGGTCCCGGTTGTACAATACATCTCTAACGTCTAAATAAATCATTCCAGCTATGAGTTACATTGCTTCCATTTTTGCGCGTCAGATATTAGACAGCCGCGGTAACCCCACCATTGAAGTAGATATTTTAACCGAAAATGAAAGGCTCGGACGTGCTGCCGTTCCAAGCGGTGCCAGCACGGGAATTCATGAAGCGGTGGAATTGCGCGATAATAACAAAAAGATTTACGGTGGTAAGAGTGTAGCGAAAGCTGTGAAGAATGTAAACACTACCATCGCGGATCATTTACTGGGATGGGATGTGGCTGATCAAACAGGTATAGATCAAATGATGATTCAATTAGATGGCACTGCCAATAAATCGAAACTGGGTGCCAATGCCATGCTGGCGGTGAGTCTGGCTGTGGCTAAAGTAGCTGCACTGGAAGCCAATCTGCCACTGTACCGGTACATAGGCGGAACCAATGCACGTGTGATGCCGGTACCTATGATGAACATCCTCAACGGTGGTGCGCATGCAGATAACAAAATCGATTTTCAGGAATTTATGGTGATGCCGGTAGGTGCCACCAATTTCAGTGAAGGTTTGCGCTGGGGCGTTGAAATATTCCACGCATTAAAAACCGTATTGAAGAAAAAAGGATACAGCACCAATGTGGGTGACGAAGGTGGGTTTGCACCGAATATCCAAAGCAATGAAGAGGCGATTGAAACGGTACTCACAGCCATCACGGCGGCAGGGTACAAACCGGGCAGTCAGGTGGCTATTGCAATGGATGCAGCCAACAGTGAGTTGTGGAATGCCAAAGAGAAAAAATACATCTTCCATAAAAGCGATGGTAAAAAAATGACCAGCGAACAACTGGTAAAATATTGGGAAACCTGGGTGAAAAAATACCCGATTGTTTCTATTGAAGATGGAATGGCAGAAGACGACTGGAAAGGCTGGAAAATGCTGACCGATGCCATTGGCGATAAATGCCAGCTCGTAGGCGATGACCTTTTTGTAACCAACGTACAGCGCTTACAGAAAGGCATAGACGAAAACACAGCCAACGCCCTGCTGGTGAAAGTAAACCAGATTGGTACATTAACTGAAACCATCAATGCAGTTACCCTGGCTCAACACAATGGGTACAATACCATTATGAGCCATAGAAGCGGAGAAACTGAAGATAGCACCATCGCAGATTTGGCAGTGGCGTTGCAATGCGGTCAGATAAAAACCGGTTCCGCTTCGCGCAGCGATCGTATGGCCAAATACAACCAACTTATTCGCATAGAAGAAATTTTAGCGGAAAGTGCGATTTATCCGGGTAAGAAATTATCCTTCGGCCGTAAATAAAAGTTGGCAAAGAAATTGTACATTTAAAAATCTGTGCAACTGTTATGATTCCAAAAAATCGTTTTGTACGCCTCTTCCTGAATAAATACATCCTTTCATTGGTGTTATTTGTTGTTTGGATGGCATTTTTCGACCCGAAAGACTGGCAATTGATTGCAGCCAGGAAACAAAAATTGAATGAACTGGAAAAAAGTGAGGCCGTTTTAAATCGCCAGATAGCAGATACAAGAAAAGAGTTGATGCTTTTAAAAACGAGTGCTGAGTCTATTGAAAAGTATGCCAGGGAGAAATATATGATGAAAAAGGATAATGAAGATTTGTTCATCGTAAATTCCCCATAAATTTCATAAAACTACGTACTAGCATGCAATATTTCTGAACGCTCGTCGTTAATTAGGATGGATAATGATTTATAAAATTTCAAACTAACCTACATGATGGAAAAAATTAATTTAGAGGACTTGGTTCAATACCTCTACAATGAGGTTTCAGCTGAAAAGAGATCAGCCATTGATATTGCGCTGGAAAACAACTTCGAATTGCGTGAAAAATTGCAGGTCATGGCCACGGCATCCAAAAGACTGGCTGCCTTGTCTTTTTCACCCAGGCAACAAACCATTGACAACATCATGGATTATGCTGCCAAAGGACAGGAAGCGTTGTCTCATTGATTGAAATAATTTATTCGGTTTAAATTGTGCCCTGAATGTTTAGATTCAGGGTTTTTTATGCGCATACAGGAACGTTATCAATATATAATTCAATATTTTCAAAAGCATAATCCGGATGCCGAAACGGAATTGATGTATGAAAACCCTTTTCAGTTGCTGGTTGCCGTCATTTTATCCGCTCAGTGTACAGACAAACGGGTTAATTTAACCACCCCCGCACTTTTTGAACAATATCCGGATCCCTCATCCCTTGCAACCGCTACTTTTGACGAACTGTTTCCATTCATAAGAAGTATTTCTTATCCCAATAACAAAACCAAACACTTATTGGGTATGGCCAAAATGTTGATGGAAATACACAATGGAAAAGTACCCATGAGCGTTTCTGAATTGGTGAAACTGCCGGGTGTTGGTAGAAAAACGGCCAATGTTATAACATCAGTCATTGACCTTCAACCCAATATGGCAGTTGATACACATGTTTTCAGGGTAAGCGACCGGATAGGCCTGACGCGTAATGCCAAAACCCCTGAAGCAGCAGAAAAGCAGTTGGTGAGGCATATTCCAAGCAATTTGGTGCATCGGGCACACCATTGGCTCATACTACACGGCAGGCATATTTGTGTAGCCAGAAAACCCAAGTGCAGCGAATGCGGAATTAGAGATGCCTGCAAATATTATGAAAAGAAAATAAAAGCAAAAATTGAATAATTTGATTTATTTTGTGAAGGCAAAATTTAGAAAATATCCGATTTTACTCAGTATAACCACCCAAAAGCGCGCACTTGTGATGAAAAAAATATCGTTTTTGTTCTGCTTACTTACGTTTGCAGGCTTAAGCCAAAAGGCTCAGGGCCAGTATTATTTCTACAACGATAATTACTATGATAACCCGGTTACTTTTGAACTGGGCGGCTCACTCAGTATCATGAATTGCCTCACAGACATCGGAGGAAAAAAAGGAATTGGTAAGAAGTTTATCAAGGATTTGAATATGGGACAAACCAATGTGGGCGGTAGCGTGTTTATGAGCGCCAATTTTAAATATGCTGTAGGTGTAAGACTAGAAGCTACTTTCGGTAGATTGAGTGGAAATGACAATGAATTGGCAGGTATAGCCAATGATGACATAGCGAAAACCCGTTACAACCGAAATCTCCATTTCAGGACCAATATAACCGAGATTGCCGCCATTGCTGAATTTCACCCTTTCTTCATTTTTATTGACTGGGCCAACCGTGATGTAGAACCACCGCGCTGGTCTCCTTACCTAATGGCCGGAGTAGGTTTCTTTTCGTTTAACCCTCAGGCTCAGGGACCCAATGGTACCTGGATTGATCTGCAGCCACTGAGTACAGAAGGCCAAGGATTTAATGAATATCCTGACCGCGATGTATATAAACTGAAGCAATTGAATATTCCATTGGGATTGGGTGTTAAATATGAATTATCACAGGCCTTTACCTTACGTGGAGAATTTGTTTACCGTAAGTTATTTACGGATTACCTCGATGATGTGAGTACAAACTATATTAATCCTGATCTTTTCAATCAGTATTTCTCTCCCGATAAAGCTGCATTGGCTGCATATATGGCCGACCGTCAAATAGTGCCCAACACCAACCCGAATGGTGGCAGCAAAAGAGGAAGCCCCTCTCAAAATGATGCCTACTTCAGTTTCAATATCAAACTGGGTATTACACTGGGAAGAGAACGCTATTAAATAATAAGTTCTGCTATTTAAAAAAGGTTGCCGTAAAACGACAACCTTTTTTTATGCATACAATTCAATCGGTTAATTAATCTTCAAGCATTGTGCGAATCGTTTCTACTAGTTCTGATTTGGTGAACGGAATGCCCATGATTTTATTCATGCCCCTGGCATCTATCAAAAACTGATCCCGCAGCAACCGGACCAACTGGCCATTATTGAGTTCTGGCACCAGTACCTTATCATAATTACGAATGAGCTGTTCCAGATTGGCAGGAAAAGGCCTGATATAACGGAGATGGATATGCGCAACATCTTCGCCTCCGTTACGTACGGCTTCACAAGCCGTTTTAATGGCGCCGTATGTACTTCCCCATCCAATAACAAGCAGTTTACCCTTCTCCGGACCACTATCTAATTTCTGTTCGGGAATATATTGTGCAATTTTATCCACTTTCTCCTGGCGCAACTTCACCATCAACTGATGGTTTTCAGAATCGTAACTGATGTTGCCGGTGATATTTTGTTTTTCGAGTCCACCTATACGATGTTCCAATCCGGGTGTACCGGGTTTCACCCATGGCCGCACCCCTTTTTCATCGCGTACATACGGTTGAAATACCATTTCCTGATCACCCCGTTGTGTTTTGAATTCAACCTGAATTTCTTTTAAAGAATCTTCCTGAGGAAATTTCCAGGGTTCTGCGCCGTTGGCAATGTACCCGTCGCTTAACAATATAACAGGGGTCATATGTTGAACGGCCAACCGAACCGCTTCATACGCCACATCGAAACAATCGGCCGGTGTAGCACTGGCAATCACGGGCATAGGGCACTCCCCATTCCTTCCGTAAACAGCCTGCAGCAAATCACTCTGTTCTGTCTTGGTAGGGAGCCCCGTACTGGGCCCACCACGTTGAATATTACAAATCACCAAAGGGATTTCAAGCATCACTGCCAGCCCCATGGCCTCAGTTTTCAATGCCATACCCGGACCTGAAGTGGTGGTAATACCTAACGCTCCACCATAACTGGCACCAATAGCCGATGTAATCGCTGCAATCTCATCTTCAGCCTGGAATGTTTTTATGCCAAAAGATTTGTAACGGCTGAGTTCATGTAAAATATCACTCGCCGGGGTGATAGGGTACGAACCCAGAAACATTGGCAAATGACTTTTTTGAGCCGCGGCTACCAACCCCAGTGTCAAAGCCTGGTTCCCCATGATGGAACGATAGGTTCCGGGTTCCATTCGGGCCCTGTCAACCTGATATCGTGTGGTAAATGTTTCTGTAGTATCCCCGTAATGATATCCCGCCTGCAATACTTTGATGTTACTTTCAAGGATCTCCGGTTTTTTAGAAAACTTCTCCTTTAAAAAATTGATGGTATTGTTCAGGGTACGGTTGTACATCCAGTATAAGAAACCCAGAACAAACATATTCTTTGCCCTGTCTTTTTCTTTGGTGCCAAGTGTGAATTCTTTCAGTGCTTCACGGGTGAGTCGCGATACGTCCATTTTCAACACTTCATACCCATCCAGGCTGTGGTCATCCAGCGGATTTACTCCGTCAGGATAATTAGCTAATCGCAGATTTTTACTATCAAATCCGTCTGTGTTCACTATTATTTTTCCTCCCTTCTTCAGCGACTTCAAATTTACTTTCAGTGCAGCAGCATTCATAGCCACCAACACATCACATTCATCTCCGGGAGTAAATACCGGATTAGAACTGAAATGCAATTGAAAACCGCTTACACCGGGAAGCGTACCCACCGGGGCCCTGATTTCTGCCGGGAAATCCGGAAAGGTGGCCAGATCCAGCCCCAGCAAGGCAGAGTTCACCGTAAACTGGTTACCGGTTAACTGCATACCATCGCCACTATCTCCCGCAAACTTTATAACTACATCCTGTAAAATTTCCTGATGACTCATCGCTTCCTGATTATGCTGCAAAGGTAATAAGTATCTGCACCATGTACATTAAAATCCATCATTGAGTTCCCCCTTTCAAAACGGGGCCAATGGAAAATTCATGTTAAAACTTTAGGTTTGCCACAAATTACCTGCATGCACGATCTACATGATTATTTAGAACCCATCCATGTGAATGGGATTTTGGAAGATGAAAGCCTGACAGATGGCCAGATTGGAAAACATATTCAAGTTTTTGAAGACAATATGCCCGATCTGCATGCAGTTGATGTGGTGTTGCTGGGTGTACCTGAATACCGCGGACAATTATTGAACAACAAAGGAACAGATGGCCCGGACACCATCCGAAAAAAACTGTATCGCTTGCACTTTTGGCATCAGGATGTTGCACTGGCAGATGTGGGCAATATTAAAACGGGGATGACATTAAACGACACGTATGCTGCTGTAAAAACTGTTGTCTCCGAACTTGTGCAAAGTGGAAAAACAGTAGTGTTGATCGGTGGTTCACATGATATCACGCTTGCACAATACGAGGCGTACAGGTCCCATGAGAAAACAGTAGAAGTTACATGTGTGGATGCCGCAGTAGATTTACACGGAGAAAGTTCAGTGAGGAGCGAAAATTTTTTACTCGACCTGCTCACCGGCGAACCGAATCTGGTAAAGCATTATAACCACTTGGCTTTTCAGAGTTATTTTGTGCATCCCCGTATGATGGAAACCCTAAACAAACTGCATTTCGATTGTTTTCGTGTAGGCGTGGTTCAGGAATCGATAGAAGAAATGGAACCTCCCATCCGGCATACAGATATGATGAGCATAGATATTCAGGCTATTAAACATAGTGATTCACCTGCCAGCAGATTAAGTTCAAACGGACTTTCAGGAACTGAAGCGTGTACACTTGTACGTTATGCAGGCATGAGTCACAAACTATCCTCCCTGGGCATTTATGGGTACAGGCCTGAAGAGGATAGTCATGAGTTGTCTGCCCTGCAGATAGCACAAATGATCTGGTATTTCGTAGATGGATTTCATAAAAAAAAGCAGGATATCCTGCCGGAAGAAACACAAGACTTTATTGAATTTCATACTGCTTTTGCGCAGGTGGAAACCACGTTCCTTCAAAGTAAACGTTCTAAACGCTGGTGGATGAAAATGCCGGATGGAAAGTGGGTGGCTTGCAGTTATAAAGATTATGTGGAGGCCAGCTCCAATCAGATTCCGGAGCGGTGGCTGCGGTTACAGGAAAGAGATTGTTAGTATGGATTATCTCCCAAAAAACTTGTTCAACTCTAAGTTAGTAAACGACTGATATACCGGTTTCCCATTGGGAGAAACTGCCGGTTGATCACATTGGAACAATTCTTCCAGTAAGGTATGCATGGCTTTTTTATTCAATGTAGTACCGGGTTTGATGGCATGCTGCATGGCGAGTGTTCGCAGTACTTTTTCCCTTTTTGAGAATTTTAATTCGGAACTAAAATGCTTGTATTGTTCCAGCAAATGTTCTATGGCTGATTGTTCATCGCCCTGAGTCACATCGGCCGGTGTACCACGAACGATAAAAGTATTATTTCCAAAAGTTTCAATCTGATACCCGAGACTGTGCAACTCTTCGAGTATTTCCTGCAACAAAACAGCATCTCCGGGAGACAACTCCAGTGTAGCCGGAAAGAGGCTTTGTTGTGTAACGATGGGCTTGCCGATTACCGCTTTGGAATAACGCTCATATAAAATACGTTCATGCGCATTCTGCTGGTGTATGATTAAGTACCCCTGATCTGTCTGCACCACCATATAGGTTTGATGCAATTGCATCACTTCAATGGCTTGTTCAATCTGGGTTCTCGTTTCCTGATACAATGTGGCCGCAGGCGGAATAGATGCTTCCAGATCCGATGTGAAATCTTTCCGCTCAGGATACATAGATTCCCAACTTTTTAAATCACTTCTGCGCTCAATAAAATGTGCCTGATTCGATTTGCTGAATGTTTGAAACAGCCTCAACGATTGAGTGGACTGCTGTTGAGAATCGGTCAGTGGCTTTGATACAGCATCGAGCTGTTGAATTCCCGGATCCAGTTCAAAATCGAGTGTAGGCGTAACACTGAATTGTGCCAATGCATGCTTCACAGCAGACTGCACAAAAGCATACACCACTTTTTCATCTTCAAATTTTATTTCCTGTTTGGTTGGATGTACATTGATATCAATTTCAGCCGGATCTAAATCAATAAATAAAGCGTACATCGGAAAACTATCTTTAGGAATCAATTCATGAAATGCCTGATTGATGGCATGATTCAGGTACGGGCTTTTAATAAATCGGTTGTTTACAAAAAGGTATTGATCGCCCCGGCTTTTCTTGGCTGTTTCCGGTTTTCCCACAAAACCATAAATGTTCATGTAATCGGTATGCTCCTGTACCGAAACCAGTTTTGATCCATAGCTGCTACCCAGCACCTGCACAATACGTTGCTTCAAAGTACCTTTCGTAAGATGAAAAACTTCCTGCCCGTTAGACACCAGTGAAAAAAACACTTCCGGAAAGGCCATTGCCACCCGAATGAACTCTTCCATGATATGTTTCAGTTCCGATGCATTACTCTTCAGAAAATTTCTTCTTGCCGGCACATTGAAGAAAAGATTTTTCATGGCCACTGAAGTTCCTCTTTCAAACGCTGCAGGCTCCTGCAGCACCACCACACTATTTTCAACCTCTAAACGAATTCCGTTATCATCTTCCGCCCGCCTGGTTTTTAACTCCACTTGTGCCACCGCAGCAATACTGGCCAGGGCTTCTCCTCTGAAACCCATGGTTTTGATATGGAATAAATCATCTATGTTTCTGATTTTCGATGTGGCATGTCTTTCAAAAGCCATTCGGGCATCGGTTTCACTCATGCCTTTACCGTTATCCAATACCTGTATCAATTGCTTGCCTGCATCGTTCACAATCAGGCGTATTTCATCGGCACCGGCATCCACCGCATTTTCTAACAATTCTTTAACGGCACTCGCCGGGCGTTGAATTACCTCGCCTGCAGCAATCTGATTGGCAATGTTATCGGGTAAGAGTTGAATAATATCAGACAAAATCATGAAATTTGAACTTTCAAAATTACTATATCCTTTCCACTATGCGTTATCTCTTCGGATTCCTGTTTTGCTTTTCCTGCATATACACCCATGCCCAATCTCCAGCCGATCGCTGGGCAGACAGTGTGTATAAGCAATTAACCCCCGAAGAACGGATTGCTCAGTTGATGATTGTGCGCCTTTCAACCATTGATATGAGTACCAAAAAAGTAACCTTTTACGATAAGCAGGTTGAAGAACTCGTGAAAAAATACAATGTAGGCGGTGTTTTGATTTTTCAGGGCGGACCAACACAACAGGCATTAGCCATCAATAAGCTGCAGAAAATGGCCAAAACACCAATCATGTTCAGTATTGATGGCGAATGGGGAGTGGGTCAGCGGTTATTCGACAGCGTACAGGCCTTGCCGAAACAAATGATGCTGGGAGCAGTAAGTGATCCTGCAATTATATATGCTTACGGCAAAGCAGTGGCAGAGCAATGTAAAAGATTAGGCATCCATGTAAATTTTGCTCCCGTAGTAGATGTAAACAACAATGCAGCCAACCCCGTAATCAATGACAGAAGTTTTGGTGAAAACAAACATACCGTAGCCGCTTACGGTATCGAATACATGAAAGGTATGCAGGATAATGGTGTACTGGCCTGCGCAAAACACTTTCCGGGACATGGCGATGTTACTGTGGATTCTCACTATGATCTTCCTGTTATAAAGAAACCGTTTGCCGCACTCGACACCCTCGAATTATTTCCTTTTAAAAAAATATTTGAGGCCGGTGTAGGCAGTGTGATGATTGCCCATTTAAATATCCCCGCCATTGACAATGCAACCAATCGCGCCACGTCACTTTCCTCCAAAAATGTAAAAGAATTACTTCGGAATACCCTGGGTTATCAAGGACTCACATTTACTGATGCACTTGAAATGAAAGGTGTTCAAAAGTTTTTTCCGGGAGGAGAAGCTGCAGTTCAGTCACTCATTGCCGGCAACGACGTACTATGTTTACCACTTGATGTACCATCTACCATTCAATCTGTTCAAAAAGCCATTCGTGAGAAAAAACTCACTTGGGATGATATTGAAAATCATTGCAAAAAAATACTAAGGGCAAAATACCATTATGTACTGCATAATGTTCAACCGGTTCAAATTGAAAATCTGGCAGTAGATCTAAATCGTGATGTGCCTGCATTACGTCAACGTGTAGCCGAAAATGCCATCACTTTGTTATCTGCTTCCGAATCTTCATTTTTTCCACTGAATGTCCGACAGCGTGTTGCTTATGTGGGTTTTGGAATAGATGGCCCCAATGCGTTTGCCCGAAGGATGGAAAAAGATTACAACGCAAATTGTTTTTACTTTTCCTTGAATCCAAAAAATGAAAAAGAGAATACTGAAAAACTACTTGAACTGAAAAGAAATTACGACTATGTTATAATTGGTGTGCACAATACCACCCGCAGTGCAACAACTAACTATGGGATAGCTCCTGGGGTACATTCACTCATCCAAAAAATATCGACACAGCAAAAAGCGGTTGTCTTTCATTTTGGAAACGCATATGCCGCTCAAAAATGGTGCGCATTGGACAACCTGGTCATTGCATATGAAGATGATTCCATTGTACACGAAGTTGCTGCTGACATGCTGA
Organism: Ferruginibacter sp.; assembly: GCA_019638635.1. Lineage (GTDB taxonomy): Bacteria > Bacteroidota > Bacteroidia > Chitinophagales > Chitinophagaceae > Ferruginibacter. The sequence goes on from JAHBTM010000015.1 coordinate 24,049, forward strand.
ATGGAAAGAAACCCTATTTAGGTAAACTACCGGTAACCCTTTGCAGCCGTTTCCCTCATGGAAGCAGTGCATCTGCCAGTATTGAAAAAAAAAATTCAACCCGGTAAGTATTCCGGAGATTGATTCCATTGCCACCCATGCCATTCAGCAACAAGCATTTCCCGGATGTGTGATATTGATTGCACGGAACGGTGAAGTGGTTTACGAAAAGGCATTCGGATACTTCACGTATGATAGTTCGGTAAAGGTTACCACACAAGCCGTTTTTGATGTGGCTTCCCTTACCAAGACACTGGCCACAACGCTGGGTATTATGAAATTGTTTGATGACGGACTTATCAAACTCAATCAACGTATCAGCCATTTCATTCCCGAACTAAAACACACACGATCGGGCAACATCACCATTCGGAATGTATTGACGCATCATGCTGGCTTACCTGCCTCCATACCGATACACAAAGAAGCAGTTGCTATGATGCAAACCGGTCGCCCCGTATTCAGCAGCGATCCCGCGCTGAACTATTCAGCTATGGTTGCTGAAAATTTATATACCGACACCGCATGGAACCGGCGCTTGCTGAAACAAATAGCTGCATTGCCCGCCGGTAAAATGCAATTCCGTTACAGCGACGTGGGATTCATCCTTCTCGGCAATATCATAGAACGTGTGTCTAAACAGGGTTTGAATGAATTTGTGAAAATGCATTTTTATGAGCCGCTGCAATTGAAAAACACAGGTTTCAATCCAATATTGAATATGCCTGTTTCAAACATTGTTCCCACGGAGTATGATAACAATTTTCGTAAACAACTGCTACAGGGTACGGTACACGATCCTGTGGCTGCGATGATGGGTGGTGTGGCCGGGCATGCAGGATTATTTTCCACTGCACATGAACTTTTTGTGTTGATGCAAATGTTACTGAATAAAGGAACATTCAATGATTTTTGCTTTATTGACGATAAAACGGTCAATCAGTTTACGAAGTATCAAAACACCTCAAGGCGTGGATTAGGATTTGACAAACCCGAGCGCGACAATGCTACACGAAAAGACCCCTATCCTTCTGCCCTGGCATCTCCCGCCACATTTGGCCATACCGGTTTTACCGGCACGGCAGCATGGGCTGATCCGGAGAGCGGATTAATATTTATATTTCTTTCGAATCGAATTCACCCCTCCGCCACAAATCGTAAACTCATCACGATGCATATCCGTTCATCTATTCAGGATGCAGCCTACCGTGCACTCATTACGGAGAAATAAAATGGAAAAAGAAACAAGCAGCCAAATACAACATTTAAATTTGCAGCATGACTGATCCTGCTTCCATTCGCATTGAAGAGTACACTTACGATTTACCACCGCACCGGATAGCGCATGAACCTTTACCAAAACGGGATGCATCGAAATTACTGATATACCGAAACGGTGAAATGTATGAAGATCACTACAGGAATCTTTGTGCACATCTTCCCAAACCATCGTTGTTGATGTTCAACAACACCCGCGTAATTAATGCGAGAATCCGTTTTCAGAAATCAACCGGCTCACAAATTGAAGTTTTTTGTCTGGAGCCCGAAGAAGCCCATCAAGGTTTTGAATCGGCTATGTCGCAACAGGAGACCACACGATGGAAGTGCCTCATAGGCGGCCTCTCGAAATGGAAAGAACCTATTATAACACGACTTGTTGAAACTCCCAACGGACCTATTGAACTGCAGGCGCAAATCATTTCAAAAGGTTCGCAACATTACAACGTTCAGTTTCATTGGCTACCCGGTGATTACACATTTGCAGAAGTTTTATCATTTACAGGACATGTTCCATTACCACCTTACATTAAAAGAAGTGCTACCCGTGCAGATAATGAAAGATATCAAACCGCATATGCACAGCATCAGGGTTCGGTTGCAGCTCCAACAGCGGGTTTGCATTTCACAGATGCATTGTTACAAGATATTTCATCAAACTCCATCGATACGGGTTTCCTGACCTTACACGTAGGTGCAGGCACATTCAAACCGGTGACTACCCGATACATCAGTGATCATGAAATGCACGGTGAGTGGTTACAGGTGAGCAGGCAAGTGTTGGAACAACTGATGAAGCATTCGTTCATCATTGCGGTAGGCACTACCTCACTGCGAACGATGGAAACATTATACTGGCTCGGAGTAAAAGTGTCATTAGGCATGGAACAACCACTCACCCTTCATCAATGGGAAGTGTATAGTAAACCTTTGTCGGATACAAGTCTTACCCTCGAGGAATCCATGAAACATTTACTGGCCTATATGGTAGCAGAAAAATTACAACATATCTACACCCAAACGCACATTATGATTGTGCCGGGATATTCTTTCAGAACGGCGAAGGCATTAATTACCAACTTTCATCAACCTCAATCTACCTTATTGTTACTGGTTGCAGCAGCAATTGGTGATGATTGGAAAAAGGTATACGAATATGCGCTCAACCATGATTATCGATTTTTGAGTTATGGTGACGGGAGTTTACTCTACTTACATCAGGGTTGAATGGTCACTTTTGTACCTACGGGAATGAGATCGTAAATTTCCAGCATTTCAGAGTACCGGACAGAGATACAACCATCTGTCCAGTTATAAAATTTATCAACTGTCCATTCCTCTTCAGGGCGTGTGCCATGAATAGCAATACCACCACCAATTCTGGAGTTCTTAGGTATCAATCCCTGTTTTTTTCTTTGATCAAAACGTTGTTTGCTTTCGGCAGTGGGATAATCTAACAACAATTCCGGCCCCCATTTCGGATGATGCTTTTTCAGAATCACCGTGAATGTGCCATCGGGTGTTCGTTTATCTCCTTCACGCATTTTATCAGACAGGTCCTTACTGCCAAACACAATGGGATAGGTTGCCAGCCATCCTTCTTCATCATAGATGTGCATTTCATAATCGCTTTTATCAATGGTGATACTAAAGGCACTTTCAGCAAATGTGTTGCGTGCAATTGTATCGCGCTGAAGAACATCGTGTGCTTGTACATTTGTTGGGTTCGATTGTACCTGCAAGGTGAGGAGTACCATGAGTAGCAGGACAGGAGAAAGCAGGAAACGTGTGATGTTTTTCATAGATGATCAGCAGTCAGCTTTTGGAATCATGTTTAAATCCGGTTATCATAATCCAAGGAGCAATTTTTTTGCCAAAAATCGGAATGAGTCTGTTCAGGCATTTTTTTAAGACACTTTTTGCACCGTTCCCGAACTCATTGTAGAATCCGGGTACAATATTACAAGTAAAACCTCCCGCGGCAAATGCGGCTTGCAGCTCATGTGGTGTATAGATGCGCTCCGTCCAGCTACCGGTTTCCGGATGGCAGGTGTTGCTTTCCGGCGCTGGTGTTGAGAGGGTTTTATCTTGCAAAAAATCATGTATAGCCTTTAATATATCTTCATGTATTAATCCGCGCGTTGCATATACCAGTGCTTCAATATCTTCCGGATGATTAATATATTGTTTGATAAAAGCTGCCCGCATGGAACGATAGGGTGGATGCGCATCACCCGACAAACCGCGTCCCGTATTGCCTTCGTGTTCATCTTTCCATTGTAATGATTTAATCTTCTTGACTACCCATGGATTTTCAGGGTTGGAGGCCGTAGTAAAAACAGTAACCATTTCCGGGTTAATCTTTTGAAGGGATTGAAAGAAATCAGGTAAACGATACATATGCTCAATCACATCGGTTGCCACCAGTGCATCTGCACGTTCAGGATGTAACTGTTCAATATTTGCCTGTTTAACCACTACAGATAAATCCAGCAACTCCGACAATCGTTTTGCTGCTGCTGCAAACGCAGCATCATGGTCTGCCAGCCATACCTGCTGAAACCCGCAAAAGCGTGCATACAAACCAAGCACTCCGTTCCCGCAGCCATAATCAATCAAACGAATGTGATTCGTCGGTCGGTTACACCTTTTGATAACGGTATCGAGTACACGATGGTAAATTGTCAAAAAGTACTTCCCATTCTTTCTGATTTGATTAAAATATTCAATGCAATAAGGATGATCAGAAACTCTCTTTGCATCTACCTGTTGAAGCACTTTTAGAAACGAGTCGATAGTATGGTGTGGCAAATTCATAAAACCCGAATATAAACAAGTACGGGCGAATATACATTCGCCCGCAAACAATCACCAAATATCCCATTAAAACTTACTTAAACGAAAACCGAAGTTATACGGCCTGAAATCCATTTGATTGGAGAACATAGATTTGGGAGTGTACGATCCATACAAGCGTACCGGGCCCAGAGTAAGCTCTCCGATGTAGGAGAATTTGAATGGTTCCATATCAAAATCACCGCGCGACTTTTCTTTACCACGTTCTTCACTTACCTGTTTGTTACGCTGGCTGTATAAGTATCCGATACTCACCCCGGCACTGAAACCGAAATCCATTCCCTTTTTATTGTTGGTAGCAAAATTGAGCATCACCGGAATGGTTAAATAATCTGCTGCCAGTTTATTCTTTTTAAAACTGATGGTATCTCTGAAAACAAAAGGTTGATTGGTTGTCATGCCTCCGGAAAACGGAAGGGTTCCGTCTTCTCTAAAGCTAATCGGCGATCGGAAACGGTAATTGTTCAATTCCAGCCCCAGACCATATTTCAGGTTTACATTCTGTTTAATCAAGTTGACCTTTTGCATAAAAAACCAGATGTTCACGTTTACACTTTTTCCATTACGTGTGCGAAAATCGTATCCATCTATCGCCGGGCCGGCAGGGTTGTTTTGTATAAAGGAGCCAGTTTGTGAATAATCTGTTTTATCTGTGAAGTTACTGAAGCCCAAATCCAGGATTCCCCAGTTGGTGGTTACACGAGACACCTTCCTCTTGGTTGTATCCTTATTGGTTACCTCTACATATTTTCTGCCTTTGTTGTCCTTGGCTTTTATGATGAGGATATTTCCAATACGTACAGTTTTTTTACCTGCAGTATCTGATACAGCCACCATAGTTGTATCGTTTTGAGCATTCGCTCCCAGGCATATGCATGCCATCGCTAAAAGTAGCATTCCTTTTTTCATTTGTTAAATTTTAGTCTGATTATCTGATTGCAATTTCAAAGCTGCCAATGAGCAAGCTCTCTTTACTTTCTAAATTGGTTTTACGTTCAATTACGCGTTTTACTTTCTTAAAAAATCCGCCCGCCTTTGTTCGTTCTGCTTTCTCTTCACCAATCATCATCACTGCTTCATCATCGGAATCGCTGTTCTCTAACGTAAACGCATAGGGGTTTTTTCTTTCCCGAACTGAAGGTTTTATCTGCTGATGTGCATACACCGCCAGTGGAGAATCATCAGCGTTCTCTTCGTTGATTAGAACCTTTTGGTGATCCGACACTGCATATGATACGTTGGGTGTTTGGTTTTTGTTACCGGGAGTATTGTTAATGTTTTCTAAAGAGATGCTTTTATCCTTTTGTATCTGTGCGGCTACATCCGATGTTTGATTTACCACAGACACCATACTTCTGTTTTGCGGTTTATCTGCCGGTTGTACCGGTTGAACCAAAGTATGCGCCATACGGGATTGTGTTTGACTATACTCAGGCTGGGTTATCATTTCACTGGCCTTGCGATCCTGTGGTTCAGGTTGTTCATCTGGTTGTTGTTCTGACACAAGAAGGGGATCTGTATTTAGTACAACCTGTGTTTGTGATACCAGCGGTACATCTGTAACTTCCGGGCGATGGAGTAATTGCAGCCCGGTAAAAATGCCCACACCGGTAAGAATAGCTGCAGCAGCCATACGCCTGAAATATGCAAAGTACACTACCCGTGCCGGCTTTTTATACAGCCTTTCTTTGTGTTCAAAAACAACATGTTCCGGTTGCAGTTTAGTTTGCTGTAATAGTGACCACTCTTCGGCCACCGTAGCATCATTATGTATTAATGCTTCAACAGATGCCACTTCTTCAGTTGTAAGTTCCTCATCCAGGTAACGCAGCAGAAGTGATTCTACCGGTTGGTTGTTGAGTTTAATTAAATCAGTTACTGGTTCATATACCGCATTTTCAGGCGTTAGCACCAGTGATTGAAATTCTTTGAACGTATCATTTAACTCCGGATGTTCCTGTACGAATTGCTCCACCTCTTGCCGCTCTGACACCGACAACTCATTGTCGGTATACATCAGGAACCAGGTTTCGTAATTATGCAGATTAATTTTCATGTTGTTAAATAATATTTTCAGGTTGCACGATATAGGCCCTCAGCTGTAGCCTTGCACGATGGAGATACACTTTTACCTGGCTCTCGCTGAGTCCGGTAATAGTGGCAATTTCATCATACTTATATCCTTCATAATCTTTGAGCAAAATGAGACTGCGTTGAATTTCGTTCAAACGTGACAGTGCTTCATCGAGTAATCTTCGCGAAGAAGATGACACATCGGTGGTAAGCTTCCCTTCTTCAATTGTTTCTTTGTATACCACCCGTTTATACTTTCGGGTATGGTCTATCATTAAGTGATAGGCAATTGTAAACAAATAACTCTTCGCCGTGTCTGTAATTACTTTCTCTCTATTTATCCAAAGCTTTTCGAAAGCACCTTGTACAATATCCTTTGCATCTTCTTCATGCCGAAGATTTTTAAGCAGATAGCGAAACACGTTATCAGCATATTGGGTTACACAGTCGTTGTACTCTTTCTCTGTCATGGTATGAATAGTCAGTTTCCCGGCTTTTGGTAAATTCCTCCTCTTATACGGGTTAACTTTATAAATTGTTACAACAAAGGTGAAAAAAATTAAATAAATGGTCCCCGTCATTCGAAATCAGCAACAAATCGGGCTATTTTGGGTGTATGTCGGCCACAGTGATTAGATTTGTGCACTCAATGTGACTCATTATGAATGAAAAGTTTGTACATAGGATTGCCGCTGAGTTGGAGGAAATTAAGCAGGCAGGATTATTCAAAAGTGAACGGGTGATTACCAGTCCTCAGGGAGCCGAAATTACCGTGAATGGCAAAACTGTCCTTAATTTTTGCGCCAATAACTATTTGGGTTTATCCTCTCATCCTAAAGTGATTGAAGCTGCCAAGGCCTGTATAGATAACCGTGGATATGGATTAAGTAGCGTTCGTTTCATATGCGGAACGCAAGACATCCACAAAACCCTGGAAAAAAAGATTGCTGATTTTTTAGGCACAGAAGACACCATACTGTATGCCGCTGCATTTGACGCAAATGGCGGTGTATTTGAACCTCTGTTTGGAGAGGAGGATGCCATTATCAGTGATGCCCTGAACCATGCAAGTATTATTGACGGTGTTCGCTTATGTAAAGCGCATCGATTCAGGTATGAGCATAACAATATGGAGGATCTGGAAGCCAAGTTGAAGGAAAGCAGTCATTTGCGCAGCAGGATTATTGTAACCGACGGATCTTTTAGCATGGATGGCACAATTGCTCAGTTAGATAAAATATGTGATCTCGCCGATCAATATGACGCGATTGTAATGATTGATGAATGTCATTCATCCGGATTTTTAGGAAAAACAGGGCGGGGCACCCATGAATACCGGGGTGTAATGGGCCGGGTGGATATTATCACCGGAACGCTCGGCAAGGCCCTGGGAGGTGCTTCCGGCGGTTTTACCTCAGGCAGAAAAGAAATCATTGAAATGTTGCGCCAGCGCAGTCGCCCTTACCTCTTCAGCAACACCTTAGCACCCAGCATTGTAGGTGCCTCTATCGCTGTACTGGATATGCTGAGTGAAACGACCGCTTTGAGAGACAAGCTGGAAGCGAACACTAAATTGTTCCGCACAGAAATGACTGCTGCCGGATTTGATATCAAACCCGGAGACCACCCCATCGTTCCCATCATGTTGTACGATGCCAAGGTTGCTCAGGAATTTGCTGCCCGTTTGCTAGACGAAGGCATTTATGTAATCGGGTTCTTTTTCCCGGTAGTTCCCAAAGGCCAGGCACGTATTCGGGTGCAGTTGAGCGCGGCGCATGATACACATCATATTCGTACAGCTATTGATGCTTTTGTACGTGTCGGAAAATCATTGGGCGTATTGAAATCGTAAATGTATGTCTGAACAATCTGAACAATTTATTGCCAAGAGCACCATTAAAGCGGCAGATTTAACCCACCGTCAAACCATTCAGTTCAACATCGGACGGTATAATGCGGCTGTGCCCAAAGGCAAAAGCCAGTTTGTTCATTTGAACCATGCAAGGGAAATGGCCAAAAACGTAAAGTGGCGGGCAATTGAAACCCTGGATCAGCAACTTGAATTGTTTGAAAGGCGTTTCACTGAACGGGGAGGCAAAGTAATTTGGGCGGAAGATGCACAACAGGCAACCGATGCCATCCTGAAGATTTGCCTGGAGAAACAGTGCAAAACATTGGTGAAGAGTAAAAGCATGGTTACGGAGGAAATTCATCTTAACCGTATGCTGGAACAACACGGTATAGAAAGTGTTGAAACGGATTTGGGTGAATACATTCAACAGCTGGATGGCGAGGCGCCCTATCATATTGTAACACCAGCCATGCATAAAAGCAAGGAAGATGTGGCCAGATTATTCAGCGATAAGTTAGGCACGGCTCCCAACCTCACTCCGGAAGAACTAACGTTAACCGCGCGCGAAATTTTGCGCAGAAAGTTTGTAGAGGCCGAAGTGGGGGTAACTGGAGCTAATTTCATTATCAGCGAAGCCGGAGCAATCGCTGTTACAGAAAATGAGGGCAACGCCCGACTGTGTACTGCCTATCCAAAAACACATATTGTAATTGTGGGAATTGAAAAAGTAATTCCATCGTTAACTGACCTGGCGCTATTTTGGCCGCTCCTGAGCACTTACGGTACCGGACAAACGCTAACTGTATATAATAGTATTTTAGCCGGACCACGGCAGGGGAATGAAACAGACGGACCTGAGGAAATGATTGTTATCCTGTTGGATAATGGTCGTACCAATATTTTAAAAGATCCTGTTCAGCGTGAAAGCCTGTATTGCATCAGATGTGGAGCATGCCTGAATGCCTGTCCGGTGTACAAAAACATCGGAGGCCATGCGTACGGCGCCACCTATAGTGGTCCGATAGGGAGTGTCATAACACCCCATTTGCAGGGCTTGGATGAATATAAGCATATGAGTTATGCTTCTTCCTTATGCGGGAATTGTACCGAAGTATGTGCCGTAAAAATCAATCTGCACGAATTATTGTTACACAACCGTGAAACGTCTGTTCGTTCGGGTCATACAACCCTCACCGAAAGAATGGCCTGGAAGATGTGGAAATTCTCAAGCATGAATCGCCGTCTGATGAATGCAGGAAACGGCAATTTGAAAAATAAGGTGGTGAATAAAATTTTCACTCAATGGACCAAAAACCGGGGTGCATTGTCGTTCAGTGCTAAAACCTTCAATCGGATGTGGAAGGATAAACACAAATAACTTTCCGGTTTCCTTACCTGATGTTGCTGATTTACTCGCATCATATCACTCCCAGGCTTTCTTATACACTGCAATTCATTTTTAATGAGGTGTGGAAGTATCCTTTTGAAATAACTAACCGGAAAGAGGATTTTGAGGCATATGAAGGACCAAGGATTTACTATGGGAAGGCTCCCTCCTACACATGCATACATATTGAACCACATGGCTTGTTGTTTGAAACGGGTGTTCAATTTCAGGAAATAGAATGTTTCACCCAATTGCATTACCCTGCATTTTTTAAAAGTGCCGGTAACGGGTATCCTTTCGATATTTTCAGTGCCGTGTTTTATTTGATCAGCAGATACGAGGAATATCTTCCGCACTCAAAAGACATGTATGGCCGGTATCCACACACCGAATCGCTGGCATTTCGGGAAGGGTTTTTAAATATTCCTTTGGTGAATTATTGGTTAACGGATTTACTACAGTCAATACGCCGATTGTATCCCGGGTTCCAACCCACAGGCGATGTGTTTCGGTTTGTACCTACGTATGATATAGACATTGCATGGTCGTATAAGCACAAAGGTTTCCGAAGAAATGCAGGAGGATGGTTGAAGAAACCCGGTTTGGAACGTTGTATGGTTCTTGCAGGGTTGAAACCCGACCCGTACGACAGTTTTACATTAATTGAACAATTGTCGGTTCAGTATCATCATCAACCCATCTTTTTCTTTTTATTGTCTGAAGACCGCAGCCGGTACAATAAAAACATATCGCCCGCACATCCTGCCATGCGCGCATTGATACACCGTTTAAAAAAATATCGGACTGGCATTCATCCCTCATACAACAGTATGCTTCAGTCAGGATTGATAGATAAGGAGATATCCGTTTTACAAAACATAACGGAGAAGCCTGTACGCGATTCGAGACAACATTATCTTCGATTCAATTTACCGGAAACATTCAGGTTTTTAATACGTGCCGGCATTGTAAATGAATTCAGTATGGGATATGGAAGCATCAACGGATTTCGTGCATCTGTAGCACATCCTTTTTACTGGTATAATCTGGAAGCCGAACAAATAACTCCACTCAAAATCCACCCATTCTGCTTTATGGATGCCAACAGTTATTTTGAACAAAAGCAGGATGTAGCCACCACTTTTCAGGAATTGAATGATTATTATGAAAAATGCCGGAGTGTTCATGGTTGTTTTATAACCATATTTCACAATCACATGCTGGGGAGCGATAAAATGTTTACAGGCTGGAGTGAAATGTATACTCAATTTGCTTCGCGCATCAGTTAGATTTTTTAGTATCTGTTTTTCTGGCGCTATAATTTACCAGGAACACACCTACCAGCGTAAAGGTGGCGCCGTACAAAATATGGATGGTGAGTTTTTCATTCAGCAACCATGCGGCGAGCAACATAGCTACCAGTGGATTGATGTATGCATACAATGAGGCAATGGCCATCGGAAGTTTTTTGGTAGAATAAATAAATGCAGCGAAGGCCACAACCGAACCAATTATGACAAGATATAAAACAGATGCCCATCCTTTCCAGCTGATGGTAGAAACCGGTACGGGATCTTGAAGCAGGTAAGACATACCATGCAATACAACTGAACTCATCAACATTTGCCAGCCGATGCCGTAATAGGGGTTGATGGTAAATGTTTTGCGCGTTACAAAAATGGTACCGAGGCTCCACGATAACATAGCGATAATAGAAAGGGCTAGTCCGAACCAAAATAAGTGATTGCCCGTTAATCGGATATTCTCGTAAAACACAATCACCATACCGATAATGCCCAGTAGAAATCCAATCATAGTGAGCGGCAATATTTTTCTACCCTTATAAAATATTCTATCAATCAGTACTACACTAAGCGGATACAATGCGCCAATAAGTGCTCCGAGACCGGTTGGAATGTAATTCAATCCCCAGGTGCTTAACCCATTGGCAGCTACGAACATAAAAAGGCAAACAATGAACATGCGCCTGATTTGATACCGGTTGGGCAAAGGATACTTCTTCACAATCATGAAGAAGAGCACAAAACAAAGTCCGGCCACAAACTGCCGAATAGCGGTCAGTTGGAGTGCAGGAATTTCGCGGATGCCCACTTTACTCACCACCCATGTGGTTCCCCACAGAGTGGATGTAAGGAAAAGTGCAAGATATCCTCTGTTCTTTTTGGTGCTCGGTGGCATGTTTAATGTTTGAAATGCCGGGTGGAGGTCATCACCATGGCGAGATTGTGTTGCTTACAGTATGCTATAGACTCTTCATCGCGAATGGAACCTCCGGGCTGAATGAAAGCTCGAATGCCGGCTTCGTGGCCAATTTGTACACAATCGCTAAATGGAAAGAATGCATCACTGGCCATTACCGCATCCTGTAAGTTGAGGTTAAACTGACGGGCTTTGGCAATCGCATGACGCAATGCATCTACCCTGCTGGTTTGTCCGCACCCCTTGCCCACTAACTGCTTGTTTTTAACAAGTGCGATGGCGTTGCTTTTCAAATGCTTGCAAACAATATTGGCAAACTTCAAATCAGACTGTTGAGCTGCAGTTGTTTCTGTTCCGCCCACTTCGTTCCAAGTTTCGTAAGTGGCTTGATTATAGTCTTGCACCAATAAACCGTTGAGTAACGTACGGTACTGGCTACCCGAAAACGAGCGTTGATTGGTTTGAAGCAAGATTCTGTTTTTGCGGCTTTGGAGTACAGTCAATGCTTCAGGATCAAACCCGGGAGCCATTAACACTTCAAAAAACAATTCATTCATTGACTGAGCGGTAGCTCCATCCATCGTGTGATTACAGATCAGCACGCCGCCGAATGCACTCTCCGTGTCTCCTCCCAAGGCTGCTTTCCAGGCAGATTCAGTAGAAGAGCGTTGAGCTATACCACATACGTTGGTATGCTTAATAATGGCAAACACCGTTTCGCTTTCATTAGAAAAATCACCCATCAGCTGTAATGCTGCTTCAACATCTACCAGATTATTGTACGACAATGCCTTACCATGCAATTGAACAAAGTAAGCCGACAAGCTTCCGTAAAATGTTGCTTGCTGGTGAGGATTTTCTCCATAACGCATCACCGTTTCTGGCTGATTAAAGGGCGTAATGAAGTTGGATTGATGGAAATAATTTGAAATAGCCGTATCGTATGAAGTGCACACATCGAAGGCTTTCACAGCAAACGTGCGGCGCTGTTCGATGGTGGTAACACCCTCCTGACTTTGAAGCATATTCAATAACAGTGGATAATCTTTTTTAGAAGCAATAACTGTAACGTCTTTATAGTTTTTTGCTGCAGCACGAATCATTGATGGTCCGCCAATATCAATTTTTTCGATTATTAAATTTTCATCCCCCGTAGAACGAACGGTTTCTTCAAACGGATACAAATCCACCATAACCAGGTCTATTTCAGGAATATGGTACGTTTCCATTTCCTCCACATGTACATCATCATCGCGTTTGGCCAGGATACCCCCAAACAATGCAGGGTGAAGGGTTTTCACGCGGCCTCCCAAAATGGAAGGATAGGTAGTTACTTCCTCAACCGGTATACAACGGATTCCGAGTTTTTCAATATAATCTCTGGTACCACCGGTGCTGTATATTACCACGCCGTTTTGGTTTAACCAGGTTACAATTTCATCCAGTCCGTCTTTGTAAAAAACAGAAATCAGTGCGGTTTTAATTTTTTTGTTCATGTGATGCTGATAATAGAAGTAGATGTTTTTAAAACAGGTCACCAGTTTGCGCTGAATGTACCGTTTTGAGTTACAGAATGGCAGGGCAAAAGTAGCTTTTCGCATGCTTTTTTCCACTCTTCAATTTTCCACAAACTATTGGTAGCATCGAGTACCACCTGTTGGGGTCGGAGGGTAGCCAACATCTCCTCATCCGGTACGGGAGCTTGACGGCTCACCAGCAATACATCAGCCGAAACCGGCATATCCATGTTTAATCGGGCATTCTTACCATTAAGTCGTATCCAGCGTTTTCCGGCTAAGCTCATTGCTTCGGGTTGCAGCATGATGCCGGGAAGTGTATTCACACGTTTAGATGCACGGTAGTGAATCCGTGCCGGCAACACGAGGTATTCATAGGCAGAAGAGGTTTGAGTTTCGACAGAATCACCTATACATACAAAACGGTTATTATACAATATATCCATTGTAGTGCGTCCGGGTGTATTGTACACCAGTATTTTTCGTTGATGTATTCTATTGAAGGTTTCGAAGAGGTATCCAGCCGAAAACAACATTGCAAAAATGGCAGCCAGCCCGATGGCTTTTTTTTGACGACGCAATACGCCCCATGCTATGCTCGCCATGACGGCTCCCATCATCCAGGTAGAATACACCGTGGCATACACCGGAGCAGTGAGTGCATAAGGCATGCGGCTGCAAAACTCTATAAATTGATTCATCCCATGTATCAGCCACTGGGTCATTGTGGCCCAATAGTCTATTCCCGGACACCAGGTAAATGCAACCAGTATTATTTCTGCAAATAGAATTATGGTTGACAAGGGCACCACAATCAGGTTGGTTATTAAAAAGTAATTGGGGAACTGCTTAAAATACAATAAACATACAGGAAGTGTAGCCAGTTGAGCAGACAGTGACACCGCCACAAGCCCCCATATCATGCGAAGGGGTTTCCATTTAAAATACAAACTTGTAAACAAGGGCCTTTGCAATGACACTATGCCCAGCACGGCCAAATAACTAAGTAAGAAGCCGGGGTCCCATAAAAAGAACGGGTTGTAACAAAGCAATACGAACGCAGAAGCCGCCATGGAATTATACACCGATGATTTTCTGAAAAAGCCCTCACCTATATGCATACACGAAAACATTACTGCACTGCGCAACACCGAAGCCGGTGCGCCCGTCAATAATGAAAATATCCACATGGCACCCAATACCAACAGTGTTCTTAACAACACTTTCTTCCAAACCCATCGTACTTTTTTCAGTAAGAATACGAGTACAACATAAATTAACCCCAGATGTAATCCTGAAATAGCAATTACATGGATTACACCAGCATCTGTAAAAGCTGTTTTTAATTCGGGGTCTAGATGTTCTTTATAACCAATCAGCAGTGCTTCGGCTACGCCCAGAATTTTCGGGTCTTTAAAATGTGTAGACAAAACATTTAAAACACCATTGCGGCACTGGTATAATCCGTAGTTTGTATTCCGTACCCGCTTTGATGAAATAAAAAAGTCGCCTTCCCGAAGCCAGGCTGAATGATAGTATCCTTTTCTACTCATGTACAGTCCGTAATCGAAAGCTCCCGGAGAGTTAGCCCCCGGAATCCGTTGCAGTGTATTTTTTAAGTAGAGCACATCACCCAATGAGGGTAAATCCTGCACCTGCTTATCCACGTATACAATCAACTTCCCATTCAAACGATTTTCAACACCCACAATACTTTCCACTTGAGCTGTATAGCGATACGATTTATTTTTCTCTATCGGTGGTTCGGTAATGCTTACACGAAGCAATGCATCAGATGAGAGATGATGACCGTACCATTTATCAGAATGTTGCACCTCGCTATAGTATGTAATCAAAATAGCTGACAGGAAAACAAATACATACACCGTGCTTCCCCAGAGCCACTGAAATGAATGAAACTTACGCGACAGACGCAGCATATGAAACAGATATATGCCACCTGATACAAGCAAAAGGGAAATAATAACGATAAAGGATAAACGAAAATAGTACCCTACCATAATTCCGGGTATGAATGAAACCAATAACCTCAGAAAGGGGGCTGATCGCCAGGGGGCGTTATTCCAATTGCGCATTCCGTCAATATCCAACCTTCTACGAAATGCAGCCGTGTACAAATATTTAAAATGGGGTATTACCTGATTTACTTGCTTAGGTGCATACTGCGCTCTTTATACAATTGCCTGAAGTAAGGATCGCGCAGGTCTTTAATATAGCGAATAGCTTCACCGGTACTTTTCATTTCCGGACCGAGTTCTTTGTTCACGCCCGGAAACTTATTAAATGAAAAAACAGGTTCTTTAATTGCAAAACCCTGAAGCTTTTTGTGGAAGGTAAAATCTTTCACCTTTGCCACTCCCAGCATTACTTTTGACGCGATGTTTAGGTAAGGAATCTGATACGCTTTTGCAATAAATGGGGTAGTACGTGATGCGCGTGGGTTGGCCTCTATCACATACACCACGCCGTTCTTAATGGCAAACTGAATGTTGATGAGCCCTTTAATATTGAGTGCGCGTGCAATTTTTTCAGCATACTCTTCCATGGTGTGCACAATCAGCGGACTCAGGTTAAACTGTGGTAGTACGGCATGGCTGTCGCCACTATGAATGCCGGCCGGTTCAATGTGCTCCATCACACCCATTACATGAAATGTTTCACCATCAAAAATGGCATCAATTTCAGCTTCCTGGCAGCGGTCTAAAAAATGATCTACTAATATTTTATTTCCGGGGAGGTGTTTCAGCAAACTCAGTACGCCTTTTTCCAGTTCTTCATCATTAATTACAATCCGCATTCTTTGTCCGCCCAACACATAACTGGGTCGTACCAGTACCGGATAGCCCACTTTGTTCGCAATTTCGATGGCTTCATCCGTAGTGTATGCGGTACCGTATTTAGGATATGGAATATCGAGTTCCTTCAACATATCACTGAACCGACCTCTGTCTTCAGCGATGTCCATATTATCAAAAGAGGTTCCGATAATTTGTATTCCTTTTTCGTGCAGCCTTTTTGCGAGTTTCAACGCGGTTTGTCCGCCCAACTGCACAATAACACCCACTGGTTTTTCGTGTTCTACAATTTCCCAAAGGTGTTCCCAGAATACCGGTTCAAAATATAGTTTGTCGGCTATGTCAAAATCAGTAGAAACGGTTTCCGGGTTGCAATTCACCATAATGGCTTCGAAACCGCTTTCGCGGATGGCTTGTAAGCCGTGTACGCAACAATAATCAAACTCAATGCCCTGTCCAATGCGGTTGGGTCCGCTGCCAAGTACAATAATTTTTTTCTTTTCAGAGCGTATGGATTCATTCTGATTGGGAATATTCCCGGATGTATTTTCGAATGTTGAATAAAAATATGGAGTACGTGCTTCAAATTCAGCACTGCATGTATCCACCATTTTATACACCCGGCGGATGTTGAATTTGTTTCTTAATTCAAACACATCTTCTTCCTTACCTTCTCTGAGGATGCGTACAATTTGTTCATCGCTGAATCCGTGTTGTTTTGCCTCACGCAGTACGTGTTCGGGCAGTGTTTCTATGGTATAACCTGCAATGGTTTTTTCCATTTCGCAAATGGTGCGGATTTGGTAAATAAACCAGCGGTCGATGCCTGTACTTTCCACAATGCGTTTCACGCTAACACCGGCCATCAGTGCGTCTTTAATACGGAACACCCTATCCCATTTGGGTATTTTAATATACTCGAGTAAATCTTCGGCGCGCATCAGGCTTTTGCCGTAATATCCTAACCCTACGGCTTCGTTTTCCAGACTCTGACAAGCCTTTTGAATAGCTTCTGTAAAACTCCTTCCTATTCCCATTACCTCTCCTACCGATTTCATTTGAAAGCCCAGTGTATCATTCGCCCCTTTGAACTTATCAAAATTCCAGCGTGGAATTTTCACGATCACATAATCGAGTGCAGGTTCAAAATAGGCAGAAGTAGATTGAGTGATTTGATTTTTGAGTTCATCTAAATTATATCCGAGGGCAAGTTTAGCAGCAATTTTAGCGATTGGATAACCAGTGGCTTTGCTGGCCAGTGCCGAAGAACGGCTTACCCTTGGGTTGATTTCAACTACAATAAATTCTTCTGTTTCGGGGTTTAAGGCAAATTGCACATTACAACCTCCTGCGAAATTTCCGAGATCGCGCATCATACGGATGGCTGTATTGCGCATACGCTGATATGCGCTGTCGCTCAGTGTCATGGCCGGTGCCACCGTAATACTATCGCCGGTATGCACACCCATAGGATCGAAGTTTTCAACCGTACAAATGATTACCACATTATCCGCGTTATCGCGCAGCAGTTCCAGTTCAAACTCCTTCCATCCCAACACTGCTTTTTCAACCAGCACCTCATGAATGGGAGATGCTTTCAAACCATTATTGAGGGCATCATCTAAATCTTCTTTTTTAAACACAATGCCACCACCGGAACCACCAAGTGTGAATGAAGGCCGGATAACAAGTGGAAACCCGATGGATTGTGCAAATTCTTTTCCTTCGAGATAAGAGTTGGCAATTTTTGCGGGAGCTACCTGAATGCCCATTTCTATCATCCATTGGCGAAATTTTTCTCTATCTTCCGCTTTATCGATTGCATGAATATCAACGCCAATCAGTTTTACATTATACTTCTCCCAGATACCCAGTTCATCCACCTCTTTACATAAATTCAGTGCTGTTTGTCCGCCCATCGTTGGCAATACTGCATCAATTTCATTTTCTTCCAGAATTTGTTCGATGCTTTCCACCGTTAACGGTAAAAGGTAAACGCGGTCGGCCATCATCGGGTCGGTCATGATAGTAGCCGGATTGCTGTTAATCAATATCACTTTTACGCCTTCTTCTCTGATGCTTCTCGCTGCCTGTGTGCCTGAGTAGTCGAATTCGCAAGCCTGGCCAATAACAATGGGGCCGCTACCTATGATTAAAACTGTTTGAATGGATGTGTTTTTTGGCATGTGGGATTGCCTTTGGGATGGCGGGCAAAGGTAAAAGAAAATAGTTTTAAAGGAGGAAGGGTGACCGATTAATTTGTGCGTACCTCTTAATTTAGCGATGCAACAATCCAACAAAGCATCTATTATATTGAAACAGAATTGATTTCACATTTCTATAAAATGTGAAGCAGCCTGGATGGCTATATTTGCACAAACCATACTCAACATATGAAACCCACCGCACTTTTTATTTGCTTTCTTTTGGGGATGTTCATAGCTGTAGGCCAGAAGTATCCCTGGCCGGTTGGTGCAACACCTGAGTTAACTGCCAATTTTGGTGAGTTGAGATCAAACCATTACCACATGGGGCTGGATGGCAGAACTCAACAGCGTGAAAACCTGGACATTTACTCCATGGAGGAGGGTTATGTTTCCCGCATAAAAATTGAACCCTGGGGATTCGGTCGGGCCATCTATATTGACCACCCGAACGGTATTACCAGTCTGTATGCGCATCTCAACGATTTTTATCCTGAACTGGAGGCATGGGTGAAACAAAAACAATATGAAGCGGAGCGCTGGCAGATTGACATTCCGGTACCGGCAGGCCTTTTCCCTGTTAAAAGAAAACAACTGATTGCTTATAGTGGTAATACCGGCGGATCGATGGGCCCTCACCTGCATTTCGAAATGCGCGACACAAAAACGGAAGTAGTGTTGAATCCACTGAAACATGGTTTTCATATTGCAGATAAAACACCGCCGGATGTACTGCGTTTAGCCGTGTACGATAGAACCATCAGTACATATGAACAAAGTCCGAGGTACATCCCACTGATTAAAACCGCAGGCGGGTATACGGCGCAGGATATAGTGTTGAAAACAGACCGTGTGAGTTTTGGTTTTACATCGTACGACCGATATACGGGGTCTACCAATCAGAATGGAATTTATGGCGCAGCTTTGTTTTTGAACAATGTGGAACAGTGCCGGTTCAGAATGGATAGCATCCACTACAGCCATACACGTTACCTGAATGCGCACATAGATTACAAAACGAAACTCAGCGGCGGGCCGTACATACAGCATTTATCTCTGTTACCCGGGCATCTCCACCATATTTATTCGGGAGGAGATGGCATCCTTACACTCAATGGTGATGAATGGCAGGATGTAAAAATCATAGTGTATGATCCGGTTGGAAATCAATCTACCATTCGGTTTAAAGTGCGTGGCAGTGCAGTGCCCGCTTCCGTAAAGAAAATGAACGAGCCGGTGTTCCATCCCAATGTGCTGAATATATTTGAAAATGAAAACGTTCGATTTTATCTCCCTGAAAAAGCACTGTATGATTCATTTCAATTCAAGTACAATACCCTGAATACAGCCACGGGTGTAGTACATCAGTTACACAACGGAACAGTTCCGGTGCAGGAATTCTTCAATGTTCAAATCAGGGATGAATCCTTTCCAAAACCTGAAAAAGTAGTGATGCATTATTATTTTGGCACGCGAAAAAAGTTTGCCCCTACACGGTATTCAAATGGATGGTACACGGCAGCTTTTCGCGAACTGGGAAATTTTAAACTATTGTACGACACAATACCGCCGATGATTTCTGTCATTACCCATACTCCAAGCAGGATATCGTTTACCATTACCGATAATGCAGAAGAGCTGGTCAACTTCAGGGCTACGTTAAACGGACAATGGATTTTGGTGAGTTATGATAAGGGTAAAAATTTTGTTTATAAAAAGGATGATCGTTGTAAAAAAGGATCGAATACGTTGGAAATATATGTAGAAGACCTGGCAGGTAATACTTCTACCCGCACATTTACCTTTAACCATTAACGTGAGTATATGCTACAACCCGGTGATAAAGCCCCACTATTTTGTGGTGTGAACCAGCACGGCAAAAACATTTGTCTGAAAGACTTTAAGCATCAGAAAGTGGCATTGTATTTTTATCCGAAAGATGGCACGCCCACCTGTACTGTTCAGGCATGCAATCTGCGTGATCATTATCCTGCATTGAAGAAAAAAGGTTTTGAAGTTATCGGCGTGAGC
>JAHBTM010000016.1 GCA_019638635.1 Ferruginibacter sp.
GGTGAAAGCGCAAAATGAGGTTACTCAAACTTACCTCAGCAACATTCCGTATCGTGAAAAAATCGGCGACCGCTACCGGGAATTGTACAACTACGAAAAAATATCTGCACCCAACACTCAAGGGGAATACATTTACTATTCCAGAAATTCCGGTTTGCAAAACCACAGTGTAGTGTACCGGAAGAAAAAATCGGGTGGTGATGCAGAAGTTTTTCTGGATCCGAATACCTTTTCAACGGATGGCACCACTTCCTTAGCCGGAATGAACTTCACTCAAAGTGGCCGCTTACTGGCTTATAGCATTTCGGAGGGCGGGTCAGACTGGAGGAAAGTTATACTCATGAATGCACAAACAGGAATGAAGATAGATGACACGTTGAAAGATATAAAATTCAGCGGCGCGAGTTGGAAAGGCGAGGAAGGTTTGTTTTACAGTACGTACAAAAGAGAGGACAATGCCAGCATGCTAAGCGGGTTTACCAATCAGCATATGTTATACTATCACAGGTTGGGAACAGCACAAAAAGAGGATGTTTTGATTTTTGGTGATGCGGCTACCCCCCGCCGTTATGTAAGCGGAACGGTTACCGAAAATCAGCGCTGGTTGGTGATTTCTGCTGCCAATGCTACCTATGGAAACGAACTCTTGATTAAAGACCTGTCTCAACCGGATGCCCCGATTCAAACAATTGTATCTGACATGAAAAACAGTCATTCTGTACTCTTTGCCGATGACCGTTACTTTTATATCAGAACCGACCGCAATGCACCCAACAACAAAATGGTTCGGGTACCGATAGATCGTCCGCAGGAATCCAACTGGGAAGACCTGATACCTGAAACCAAAGAAGTATTATCACCCTCTATTGCCGGGAATTACCTATTTGCCAACTATTTGAAAGATGCTACCAGTAAAGTGATGCAATACGACTTTTCGGGTAAGCATATACGTGATATTCAACTGCCGGGCGTAGGAAGTGCCTATGGATTCAACGAAAAATCTTCGGCTGCTGTTCTCTATTATGGATTTATGAGTTATACAACACCCTATACTATATACAAACTAGACATTGAATCCGGTGCTTCCTCACTATACATTAAGCCCGATGTAAAATTCAATCCGGATGATTATGAATCCAAACAGGTATTTTATCCTTCGAAAGACGGCACTAAAATCCCTATGGTGATCACCCATAAAAAAGGATTGACATTGAATGGAAAGAATCCAACGGTATTGTATGGCTATGGTGGATTTAATGTAAGCCTGACACCCGCTTTCAGCGTTTCTACTGTCATTTTACTCGAGAATGGCGGTGTGTATGCTGTAGCGAATTTAAGAGGGGGCGGTGAGTATGGTAAAAGCTGGCATCAGGCCGGAACCAAAACCCGGAAACAAAATGTATTTGATGATTTTATTGCCGCTGCTGAATATCTGAAAAAGGAAAAATATACTTCTTCAGAATACCTTGCACTAAACGGAGGCAGTAATGGAGGATTGCTGGTAGGTGCTGTGATGACACAACAACCTGATATTTGCAAAGTAGCCATTCCGGAAGTAGGCGTACTGGATATGCTGAGGTATCACACCTTTACATCCGGTGCGGGTTGGGCGTATGATTACGGCACTTCGGCTGATAGCAAGGAAATGTTTGATTACCTGTTGGGCTATTCCCCTCTGCACAACCTGAAACCTGCCAAATATCCGGCCACTATGGTTTTTACAGCTGATCACGACGACCGTGTAGTTCCTGCCCATTCATTCAAATTTGCCGCCACCTTGCAACAGGCGCAACGAGGTGATTTACCGACACTCATCCGGATTGAAACCAAGGCCGGGCATGGCGCGGGCATGAGTACGCAACAAATTGTTGATAAACAAAAAGATTACTGGAGTTTTATTTTTTACAACATGGGAATCACCCCACGGTATTAAATACTACAAACGATTTCAAAAAACAAATGCCCGGTACCGGGCATTTTTCAATTCTATCAAAAGCACAAAAAAAATCAACCTTTTAATCGTTCGCGGATATCAAGGTGTTGTTCTTTGGCTACCCGTTGAGCAATATCATATCCTGCATCTGCATGTCGGATAACGCCCATACCCGGATCATTCCGGAGCACCCTGCTGAGGCGCGCTGCCGCTTCGGGTGTACCATCTGCAACAATTACCATTCCTGAATGTATGCTATAGCCCATACCCACACCGCCCCCATGATGCAAACTCACCCAAGAAGCCCCTCCGGCCGTGTTTACCAATGCATTGAGGATTGGCCAGTCGGCCACTGCATCAGAGCCGTCCATCATGGCTTCCGTTTCACGGTTCGGACTGGCCACAGAACCGGTATCCAAATGGTCGCGACCAATCACAATGGGTGCCTTCACTTTTCCGGTGCGTACCAGTTCATTAAATGCCAAACCCGCTTTCTCCCTTTCGCCCTGCCCTATCCAGCAAATCCGTGCCGGTAATCCCTGAAAGGCAATTTTTTCCTGTGCCATTTTCATCCACCGAATCATTCCGGCATTTTGTGGGAACAGCTCCATCATAACGGTATCGGTTACACGAATATCTTCCGGGTCGCCACTTAGTGCGGCCCATCGAAACGGTCCTTTTCCTTCGCAAAACAGCGGACGAATATACGCCGGCACAAAACCGGGAAAATCAAACGCATTTTTCAATCCTTTTTCAGCGGCTCGGGCGCGGATATTATTTCCATAATCGAAAGTGATGGCACCTCGCTTCTGTAATTCCAGCATCAGGCGTACGTGCTCATACATACTCTCGTAGCTCAGCTTTATGTATTCGTCAGGATTACTTTCCCGCAGCGCATTGGCCTGTTCATTGGTTAATGTATGTGGTACGTAACCAATCAACGGATCATGGGCTGATGTTTGATCTGTTAATGTATCCGGTACAATTCCCCTTTCAATCAATCGATGTAATAAATGCACCGCATTGGCTAACACACCAATACTCACGGCCTTCCCTTCCTGTTTGTATTGTAACGCCGCATCAATGGCCTCATCCAGGTTTGTATATTTTTCATCCAAATAACGTGTTTCCAAACGCTTGTCTATTCGCCACTCTTCTACTTCCGCAATAAGGGCCACCCCTTCGTTCATGGTGATGGCTAAAGGTTGAGCACCACCCATTCCGCCTAAACCGGCCGTTACATTCAACGTACCTTTCAGTGTGCCGCCAAAATGTTTGGTTGCGGCTGCACCGTAGGTTTCATACGTTCCCTGAACGATACCCTGACTGCCAATATAGATCCATGAGCCGGCTGTCATTTGGCCATACATCATCAATCCTTTCTTTTCCAGTTCATCGAAATGTTCCCAGGTTGCCCATTTGGGAACAAGTTGTGAGTTGGAAAGCAATACACGCGGTGCATCCGGATGTGTTTTCAACATAGCTACCGGTTTACCTGATTGTATCAATAAAGTTTCATCATTATCCAGCACTTTCAATGCCTGAATTATATTGTCCAGCGCTTCAATATTACGGGCTGCTTTTCCCCTGCCGCCATACACAATCAAATCTTCAGGCCTTTCGGCCACATCAGGATCCAGATTATTCAGCAACATACGCAGGGCGGCTTCCTGTACCCATCCCTTACAATGCAATGTAGTTCCGGTGGGTGTTTTATATTTTGCAAAATCGTAAACCATTGATGAGGTACTCATAACCGTTAGTATTTAATTGAATGTTGTTGTAAAAATTGTACCGACTCCATCATGTCGGTATGTAATATTCGGTCGGCATCGTTAAAAGCTACTTTTTGTCTGAACGCTGAAACAATCGATTCGAGTATATCGGACGAGCGCATCGGTCTTCTGAATTCCAGTGCCTGTACGGCAGTCATTAACTCAATCGCCAGAACTTTCTCCACATTATCGATCACGCGTTTGCATTTAGTTGCTGCATTCGCGCCCATACTCACGTGATCTTCCTGATTGTTGGAGGACGGTATGGTATCTACACTGGCAGGAGTACACAATTGTTTGTTTTCACTTACTATGCCTGCGGCTGTGTATTGTGGAATCATGAACCCGGAGTGCAGTCCCGGATTATTAATTAAGAAGGCCGGCAATCCTCTGGATCCACTGATGAGTTGATACGTTCGGCGCTCACTAATGGAGGCCAGCTCACTCATGGCAATGCACAGGAAATCTGCCGCCAGTGCCAGCGGCTGACCATGGAAATTTCCCCCACTAATGATCAAATCCTCCTCAGGAAATACATTCGGGTTATCGGTAACCGAGTTGATTTCGCGAATAAAAATATCTTCCACATATTGCAATGTATCTAAAGTGGCACCGTGTACCTGAGGGATACAGCGGAAAGAATACGGGTCTTGCACCTGAGATTTTTTACCGTTGCAAATAGCACTCCCTTGTAATAATGTACGCATGGTTTGTGCCACTTGTACCTGTCCGGCATGTGGCCGCACCTGATGGATCAATGGGTGGAAGGCATCTGATACACCATCGAAAGCATCGAAGCTGATGGCTGCAATTACAGTAGCCCATTCCATTAACCGGCGTGCCTGAATCAGGTTATACAATCCGTAAGCACTCATAAACTGAGTTCCATTGATGAGCGCCAATCCTTCTTTACTTTGAAGAGCAATCGGTTCCCATTGCATTTGTTGCAACATTTCTGATGCAGGATATATCTTACCATTCCATTCTACTTCACCTTTTCCAAGTAAGGGTAAACAAAGGTGACTTAAAGGAGCCAGATCACCCGAAGCGCCGAGCGAGCCCTGTGTGTACACCACCGGCCATACACCGGCATTGTACATATCCATTAATCTTTTCACTGTATCAATCTGTACACCGGAATGACCGTAGCTTAGAGATTTAATTTTGAGCATCATCATCAGCTTCACCACTGCCAGGGGTACACGTTCACCCATGCCACAAGCGTGAGATTGAATAAGATTCGATTGCAACTCTTTTAACTGATCCGCATCTACCCGAACGTTTTGCAGATAACCAAATCCGGTATTGATTCCGTAAAATAATTGGTCATCACTGCGCATTTTATCATCAATAAAAGTGCGACAATTCAGGATGCGTTCGTGCGCATCAAAGGTTATGGAAACCAACTGATCGAACTTCAGCAGATTTTGTACTTGTTGAAAACTGGTATGTT
This sequence comes from Ferruginibacter sp., assembly GCA_019638635.1. Classification (GTDB taxonomy): domain Bacteria; phylum Bacteroidota; class Bacteroidia; order Chitinophagales; family Chitinophagaceae; genus Ferruginibacter. Next base: position 5,162 of record JAHBTM010000016.1, read on the forward strand.
TTCGATCTAACGGTAAATAATTATAACTCATGCAATCGTTTACTTTATCCCTGAACCGGGTGAACAAAGCTAATAAAAGGCAATGGAAATTTGCTTAAAATCAGTATCAATTGGATGAATAGATAATATTTATACCTAAGTTGCCTGATGATTCATTGTATGAAAAAGAAGCATTTCATTCTAGTTCTATTTTGGTGGCTCCTGTTGCCTGTTACAGGAATAGCGCAACACATTATTGAAACGCCGCTGTCGCAACCATCAAGTTTAAGAGGCATGAGCGTGGTGGATGCGCAAACAGTGTGGGTGAGCGGCTCTCATGGGATGGTTGGAAGATCGGTAGATGGCGGACATCATTGGGAATGGACGCAGGTAAAAGGGTTTGAAAAAAGTGAATTCAGGGATATTGAAGCATTTGACCGGCAAACGGCCATTATCATGAGCATTGGATCTCCTGCCTATATCCTGCGTACCATAGATGGAGGCACAAACTGGAATGTAGTGTTTACAGATTCAACTCCCGGCATGTTTCTGGATGCTATGATGTTTTGGAACAGCCAAAGCGGTATGGTCATTGGCGATCCATTGCAGGAACGATTCTACATTGCCCGCACATTTGACGGAGGTAAAACCTGGACACCCATAACCGAACTGAAACGCCCCGAAGCATTGCCCGGTGAAGCATTGTTCGCTGCCAGTGGTAGCAACATCGGAAAAGTCAGTTCCTCTGAAGCAGTGTTTGTAACCGGTGGTTCACACAAAAGATTTTTTCACAAAGGGGGCAGCATACGGTTACCGGTAAACGATACGACTTCCACATCAGGTCCCAATTCCATTGCAGTTAAAAATAAAAAGACAATGATCATTGTGGGCGGAGATTATCTACAAAAAGACGAGACGAAACATAATTGCTACACGACTTCGGATGGTGGAAAAAATTGGAGGCAATCACAAATTCCACCGACGGGTTACAGAAGTTGTATAGATCATGTGCGAGGAAACATTTGGATTACCTGTGGTTTGAATGGTGTAGACATATCGTACAATAATGGTGAAACCTGGGAAAACATCAGTACGAGCGGATTCCATACATTGCGGGCAAGCAAAGACGGGCGTGTGGTGTATTTCGCCGGCCAGCGTAAAACAGGCAAATTGATCATGTCTGATTTAAAACCTAAAGATCAGCGTTCCATTAAAAAATGAACGGACAACCAAGCGGGTGGTTATCCGTCCGAACACCTAAAACATTATTTTGTATTCCATTGAATTTTTTTGCGCATCCATTTAACCAACACATATACCAACGGAAACAGTATAATGAGCATCCATAAATGGGTGATTGCGATAATGAGTTGCTGAAAATGGCTCCACCCTGAAAGAAATGCCTGTTTCATTTTGTAAGAAAACGGAGCTGTATACGATGAAAGATTCGCACGTATGGTAACTTCTTCTCGTAATAGCGCATTTTGAAACAAATCGATTTTAACCACACTGAAAAGTACATCGTAGTCAATGGACTTATTATCAATTTGTTGATCAATCATCTCATCATGCACCTGAATATTTTTCACCATATCGTTGGTACTACGTTTTTGATGCAACTGGCTTTCCACTGCGTTTGTGCGTACCTGTTGCTTTCGTACATTGCGTAAGTACGACAGGCTGCGGTCATCTACCTGCATATTGGAGTTTCTGGTGTAGTAACCGAGTTTAGCTACTGTAAACAAAAAGGTATCGAGTTGATGGGTTGGAATGCGCACTTCCATATTTGCCTGCGGTGTGTAGCGGGTGATGACCCGCATCGAATCATCACTATATGGAACAGATGTACTGTAATCTTCCGAAGCATCCAACTGATAGAGCATTACCATTCCACCTATTTTTTTAGTGAGGGTTGATATTTCAGGGGCTGCTTTTTCTACTTGTTGCACTTTCATTTGAAGATTGGCTGTACGAACCAGTTTTACGGAATCACCGGTGTAACTTTCTTCCGCTGCAGCTGATGCAGCATAGGATGTTTTTTCAGCATCATTGGATTGATAAGAGTTGCAGGCGAATAAATAAACAGTTGAAAGCAGGAGGAGGAATATCTTTCTCATAAGTAGTAGTTTATACTGCTTAATTCCTCCGGTACACATTTAGTAACCGTAAAAAAAATACAAACGAATGTTAAACGTCACAAACCTACTTATTGTAAAAAATGAGTACAACAATGTAAAGCAACCTTGTATGATTGAATAAAGTCCACCGGAAATAATAAGATGATGTACAAAAGTCTGGCACCAATAAAATTTCTACACAAAATAATGCGCCCCTCGATTCGACAAAATGAAAATCTATGTTCCTATTTTCTCTTCTACCATTTTGAGAATGGCTGCTTCTTTTTCAATAGCAGCCGATAACATTTCTTTTCCTTTTTGCAGCATTTGTTGTGTGAAGCCGGTATCGCTGAAACCTGCCGCATTGATTTGCACATTCATGTATGCACCCCATACCCCTGCACGGGCACACAAGGCCCCCACTCCGGCATCGGATACAGAATTGGGATTTCCCGTTTGAGCCATGGCTTCAATGATTTCAAAGGAACGGGAACACAATTGCATCACTTTAAAAGGAACTTCAATAGCATACCTGGTGGCCTCATCCATGGCGATTTGACGTTTTTCTTTTTCTGCATCGGTACCTTTCGGCAGCGACATCGCTTCCATGATCCGGTTGAAAGCGCGGGTATCTTCATCCACACATTGAATCAATTGTTGCATCAGCTCCTGCCCCTGATCTGCCCAGGTACTAAACTCATCCCAACGGCTATCCCATCCTTTTTTATGTGCAGATAAATTGGCTACCATTGTTCCTAAAGCCACGCCCAATGCACCTACATACGCAGCAATAGAGCCTCCACCGGGCGCAGGGCTTTCACTGGCTGTTTCAGAAGCAAAGGCTTTTAAACTCATATTCACCAGGGCTTTCGGATTATCCTGTTTCAACATATACTCTATGATGCGTTCTTCGGGGTTAAACGGTGCGAGTTCATCTAATCCCAAAGACTTCACGGCAATACGAATCAACTCTTGTTCGCCCACCCCCACCGAACGTTTCTGTTTCCGTAAAAAATATTTACCGGCTTCCAGCATGGCATGGAGTGGTACCAGCCCCACGAGTTCACTACCGGTAACGCGTATCCCACGTTCTGCTGCTTTTTTACAGACTTCATCAAATGCTACATGAACGGGTGTTTCGCGGATATTGGTGAGATTCATGGAAATTTGTGCAATACCATATTCTTCAATAAACCAACCGATGGCTTTGGTATGCTTCAGGCTACCGGGAATGGTAACAGGATTCCCGGATGCGTCTTTTACAATTTTCCCGGTGATAGGATCTCCTTCACGCTTAACCCTGCCTGCTTCGCGTACATCAAAGGCAATCGAATTGGCACGTCTTACTGAAGTTGTATTTAAATTGACATTGTAGGCAATTAAAAAATCGCGTGCACCAATCACCGTTGCCCCTCTGCGTTCATCAAATGCTGCAGGTCCATAATCCGGTTTCCATTCAGGCTGTATAATTTTAGACGACAATCCTTCATATTCTCCGGCACGAATGACCGATAAATTACTTCGGGCCGGATTGGGCTGAGCAGCTTCATATAAATACACCGGGAGGTTCAATAATTCTCCCACACGCTTTGCCAATTGTTGAGCGTATTGTACGGTTTCTTCCATAGAAATGTTGGCTATGGGAATAAGGGGACAAACATCGGTGGCGCCCATTCGCGGGTGTTCACCTGAGTGCTGGCGCATGTCTATCACTTGCCCGGCCGCTTCTATCGCTCGATAGGCCGCTTCAATCACATATTGAGGCTCTCCTACAAACGTTACCACTGTTCGGTTGGTGGCTTTGCCCGGATCAACATTCAACAACCTGACTTCGGGAACAGAGCCAATGGCATCCGTGATATGTTTAATAATGATGGGGTCACGACCTTCAGAAAAATTTGGGACACACTCAATTAATTGCTGCATAAAAAAATTATGTTCTAAGATAACCTGCCGGAGGCATCCTGTAAAAAAAGAAATATAAATTATTGTTCACATTGTTGCTTCAGCATCTGCAAAGCTGCCGGAAACTTTTCATCCATATACGCTACAAAATCTTCAGTAGTATCGAGGTTTATCGTAAGGGCTGTAGATGACTGGTCATTCTTAAAAACATATTGCTCTATTCCTCCGGCCCACTGCGCTACTTCCGGGCCTTCCGTAATCTCCTCTCCCGATTTATACAAACCATAATGCCGGATGGTAACCAATTCACCGGGTACCGCCTCCATAATTTCTGAAACCATTCCTCCCTGCTCACCGTGTTCATCAGACCCGATAAACAACATCTTGCTACCGGGGCTCCATTCACCACGATAGGTGGATGTAGGATTAAAAATGGCAGTCCACTTTTCATATGTACTTTTATCGCTTAAACCCAACATACAATCATACACTTTTTCTCTTGGCGCATCAATGCGAATGAAATATTGTACCCGTTTCATAACTGAAGATTTAAAAAAATAAATATAGGTTTTAAATGTTTAGCTGATTGCTAAGTTAAGTAATTCAAAAGGCACACCACATATAAAATAGTCAGTCAATTTTCGGATTGTCTTTTCAGATTTGATGTGAATGCTATACATTTCCGAAAAAAGTACAATAAATTACCACGTTCCTGCATGGGCTGCATCCTCTACAAATACGCCATTCAGCATCACCCGGTCAATGAGCTGACTGCCAAAGCTATACGGCATAAAAGTATAAGAAGGGATAGGTTTGGTGATAATCAGGTTGGCTTTTTTACCCTCCGTGATGCTGCCTACCTGTGAAGCGGCTTCCAGTGCAAAGGCGCCGTTGATGGTTGAAGCGTTAATTACTTCTTCAGGCAACATCTTCATTTGAATACAACTGATACTATTTACAAAATTCATATTCCCACTCGGAGATGACCCCGGATTATAATCTGATGCCAGGGCCACGGCTGCACCCGCATCAATAATAGATCGGGCAGGTTGCATCGGCATCCTCAAAAAGAATGCAGCGGTAGGCAAGAGTGTAGCAATTCCTTTCCATTTACCCAACAGGGCAATATCGTTTTCTGTCATGGTTTCGAGATGATCCACCGATACCGCCTCATTGGCAATGGCTGTTTCAATTCCACCAATGCTGGTTAGTTGATTCACATGTAAACGTGGTTTTAATCCAACGGCTATACCCGCCTTACAAATTCGATCGGTTTGCTCCGGTGTAAAAAATCCGGTTTCACAGAAGACATCAATATAATCAGCAAGCTTTTCACCGGCAACGGCCGGGAGCATCTGGTTCAGCAGGATGTCTATATACGCTTCGGGGTTTTCCTTGTATTCTGCAGGTAAGGTATGGGCCCCTAAAAAGGTAGATTTGATCAGCATACCGGAATCCTGTTTCAAACGCCGGATCACACGCAACATCTTCAACTCACCTTCTAACGTTAACCCGTAACCGCTTTTAATTTCCAATGCCCCGGTTCCTAATCGTTGTACTTCCTGAAGTCTTTTAAATGATTGTCGGTACAACTCCTCTTCAGAGGTTTCATTTAACTTACGGGCTGAGTTCAATATCCCTCCGCCCCTTGCAGCAATTTCAGCATAACTCAGTCCTTTGATTTTATCAACAAACTCATTCTCCCTGCTTCCGAAAAATACAATATGCGTGTGGCTGTCGCACCAACAAGGCAACACAATTTGCCCTTTCAGGTCTACCACCGTTTCAGGTTGAACAGGCACTTTCCAGTCAAGATCCGCCATACTTCCATAAGTCATGATGGTATCATCTTCCACCATTAAAAAAGCTTTATCAATGACCGGCAGTTCAGACAATTCCTTCCCGCGTAATAATGTGCTTTCTTCCCGTACGTTCACCAGTTGGCTAATATTTGTAAATAAAATGGTCATTGTTGAATATTATTAGAGTTTGTCAAATACATCAGTAGCGAATGTTTCCAGCGTAGGGTCCCTAGCACCCATCAGCAATAGGATATCACCCGGTTGTAAATGGTTCCGAACTTGATCAACGAATTGATTTCTATCCTCCACAAATGAAGCCTTCTTATTCTTGGCCACAATACCCTGGATTAAATCGTCGGCTGAAATATCTTTTACAGCGGTACCACCGGCATAATATATTTCACTCATCCATATTTCGTCATCGTCCCGTAATGCTGCACTAATCTCTTCTATAAAATCATCTTTCAAAAAACGCGTGGGGCCGTATCCATGCGGCTGAAACCAGGCAATTACTTTTTTTCCCACACCCTGACAGGCACGGATACTCGAAGCACATTTCACCGGGTTGTGCGCAAAGTCGTCTACTACTGTAATTCCATTTTTCACACCAATAAGTTGGTGGCGCCTGTAAATACCTTCATAAGCCTTAATTCCGGGAACCGTTTCCTCTAAAGTTAACCCTGTGGCCAGGGCACAAGCCACGGCCGCTACCGCATTCTCCATGTTGTGCCTTCCGGGGGCATCCAGCCTGAATGGAACATCCTGAATATTGAATGAAATCGTCCAACCCGATGGTGTATAATCCGTTGCCCGCAGAGGTGCTGGAGATGTATCTGTAGAAAAATCAAACCGTGAACCCGACGATAACTTCGCCGCCGCCGCATTGCTTTTGTTCACAATAAACTCCTGTTTTGTATTCGCCTTAAATATGGAAAACAAATCCATTAATTCATGCATCTCCTGATGGTCTTTATCTACATTCAATAAAAGCCCTATTTCCGGCTGGTATTGTACGATGGAGCCATCGCTTTCATCGGCTTCAATAATTAACCAGCTATCCGGATGTCCTGCTTCAGCATTCCCGATTTTACCCTGACGGATAAACGCAACCAGTCCGGCCCCGCTAATAATTCCGGGCGCTCTCCCTGCTGCGGATAAAATACTGTACAACATTCCGCTCGTAGTGCTTTTACCCGAAGTACCTCCGATGGCAATGGTTTTTCTGGTTTTTGTAATCATTGAAAGTATCTCACTCCTGCGCAATATGGGTATGCCTCGTTTCATGGCTATTTGCACTTCTACCACGGTGGGTTCTATAGCCGTTGAAACCACCACGGCATCTATCTGGCCTTGCATTCCTGAACCATCCTGAGGATAACAACGGACGCCGGCTTCTTCCAGTTGTTGCTGAATGGGGAGATTACTTTCCGGTGTGAAAAAACGATCGCTTCCACTCACCTGTTTATCTGTAGCGCTGAGGTATTGTGCAATAGCACTCATACCCGACCCTGCCACACCAATGAAATAAATATGTTGAAGATTGTTAAAAATTACCATCCCATAAAATTACAGGAATATTGGTATGCGTTGTTTAGAAATCCTCTTCATGTACATATTAAGAATCGAAAACCGAAAAGGAGAAGAATTAAAATTTATTTCGAAAAAAAAAATGATAACACCACTATAGCACCCTACACACCCTCAACCCCGAAGGGGTGATATACTGATAACACCACTATAGCACAATACACATCCTCAACCCCGAAGGGGTGACATACTGATAACACCACTATAGCACCCTACACACCCTCAACCCCGAAAGGGTGACATACTGATAACACCACTATAGCACCATCCATATCCTCAACCCCGAAGGGGTGATATACTGATAACACCACTATAGCACCATACATATCCTCAACCCCGAAGGGGTGAAATACTGATAACACCACTATAGCACCCTACACACCCTCAACCCCGAAGGGGTGACATACTGATAACACCACTATAGCACCATACATATCTTCAACCCCGAAGGGGTGACATACTGATAACACCACTATAGCACCCTACATATCTTCAACCCCGAAGGGGTGAAATACTGATAACATCACTACAGTACCCTACACATCCTCAACCCCGAAGGGGTGACATAAAAAAAATCGAAACCACATTATACTTCCAACCTCTTTACAACCTACCCAACTCCCTTACATACTCATACTGTAAATCTTCATGTATTTTTTGTATGGTGTTACCAGCATATGTACGCTGACTTTCAAACATGTTTCTGATTTGTGTACTGCGCGATTGATGCAACCCTTTAGCATACATGTTTTTACAAAAATGCAACCGCAATCGCACTTCGGTTTCTGTTTCACCACTATAACGGATGTGCTTCAACATCAACCGGATGATTTTCCGAAGTTGTTTTTTAATGATATATCCTGAACCGGTGTTGAGTTCTCCGAACAACACATCCATCTCCTGCATCACCTCCTGTACATACTGTGCCTCATCACTGCTTTCAAACAATAAATACGTGAGCAGTTCCTTGTTCTCCACTTTAAAGCGGGCCAGCCGTAGTAGCATTTGCTGAAGTTCTACGGCGCCCAACATGCCCAGTTCATCTTTTATGGTTTTAAGAGTGGCCGCTTTCATACAACTAAATATAGAGTGTTAAAGGTTTTTTATTAGCTTTAATCAAATGTAAACCATTCCAACTTCGAATGAAAAAGAACCTGCCTTCTCCCCTCACTATTTTACTCTTTGTGGTTATACTTGCCGCACTCGCTACGTGGCTAATTCCCGCTGGCAAATACAACACTCTGAGTTATGATCAGGATCAAAAGTCTTTCGTTTTGCAGAAAATAAACGAATCGGTTTCATTGCCTTTGAATCAATCTACCCTCGATAGCCTCGGTATAAAAATTCCATTAAACAATTTCACATCGGGTCAAATCCGAAAACCTGTTTCCGTTCCGGGAAGTTATGTTCAGATAGAACGGAACAGCCAGTCTTTTCTCGATATTATTCAAGCCCCGTTGAAAGGCGTAATAGATTCGATAGACGTAGTATTGTTTATCCTTGTAATTGGGGGCTTCATTCATCTCTTTAATGAATCGGGTGCATTGGTGAGCGGACTCACCGCCTTGTCGATACGAATGAAAGGAAAAGAATTCTGGCTCATCATCATCCTTACATTTTTATTTTCATTTGCAGGGGCCTCTTATGGTATGGCTGAAGAAGGACTGGTGTTTTATGCCGTTATGGTGCCGCTGTTTCTGCGTGCCGGATACGATTTGCTGGTACCCGTAGCCGTTATATTTGGTGGAACCCAACTCGGCACCCTCTCATCGTTCACCAACCCCTTTTCCACCATCATTGCCTCAAATGCGGCAGGCATCAACTGGACCGACGGTTTGCTGCAACGCCTGATTCTGTTTACGATTACCACAGTCGTAACCATTATATATATTGTTCGTTATGCTCAAAAAGTAAAAAGAAATCCCGAAGCGTCTATTGTATTCCAAACCGACGGATGCTTACCACAGCCCGAAGTAACAACATCAACCGAAAACAACACCGGCAGCATAGGTAGAAAAAATACCATATTGTTGTTGGTCTTCCTTGCTACTTTCTTAACCATGATTGGCGGAGTCATCTGGCTGCATTGGTGGCTGTTGGAAATGTCCACCCTGTTTCTGGCGGCATCCATCCTGGTTGCATTCATTCAACGCATTTCTGAAAAGCAATTCATTCAAACTTTCATACAAGGCGCCGAAAGTATGCTGGCGGTTGCGCTAATTGTAGGAACTGCACGCGGTGTATCTATTGTGTTGAACGACGGACACATTGCTGATACCATCATCTACAACGCCACACAGGCTACACAAGGTTTACCACCGGTATTGTTCATCATTTCTTTATTGTTGGTGTTCATCGTATTCACATTATTCATCGCCTCGTCGTCTGGAATGGCGGTACTCACCATGCCCATCATGGGTTCAATGGCCACACTCATGGATATCCCCGGCCGCGAAATTGTAAACGCGTATTTATATGGCATGGGCATCATGGGTTTCCTCACACCCACCGGCCTCATCCTCCCTTCACTGGCACTCGTAAACGTGAGCATCAAAGCCTGGATCAAATTCATCACGCCGTTGTTGCTCCTTTTGCTGGTCATCTGCATCCTGAGTTTAATCATTGGCATCTACCTGTAATTTTTTCAGGGGCTGTCAGCTTTTATTTCTCTATCATCTTTTGTTCCGGCTATTCGTTCGGAGGACCTCACTGCTATCCGGCAGCCCTTGGGCATGTAGGCATAGGTCAGCAAACAAAAGCAACTACTCAATCCTGCAGGCTGAACTTCCGGCGCCTGAACAAGATTCATTATAAACCTGTAACCGTGGCCGGTTTGTGAATTCGCAAATTAAAAGGAATATCTGTTAAATAAGATTACATTACATCAGTTAAAGCCCTTCTGCATGCTACACTAAGTTGTTCCTGATACAAATAAAAAAACATGAAAATGTACATCAATAATTGGATACACATTGTCTTTCAAAATATCCTAAAAAAGCGTATGACGTTGATTGGGTACTTAACGGGTACGGTACCCGATTATCCGGTTTCAAAATTCGGTTTTAAAAATTTTTTTCCGTATTTTCAATTTAGGGGGAAGGATACTTGTATCCCCCGGGGGAAATAGAAAAATATATACCCAATTTCTACCCCTTTTGGAGCATGTTGCTATCCGTTCATTTGAACCATCTGCTCAAGACATTCCAAAAAAAAGTTCGGTATTGAACCATAGCCGACGGGCTGCCGGATTGAAGTGAAAATGGCCTGAGCCATTGAAACGTAAAGCCGGAACAAATGCCGATGCCCGCACCATGATCACGGCCCCAACTGTTTTAATGAACAGGACAGCGCTGCCGTTTTAACAACATCGTGGTAGATTGAGTGGCAGCGAATAAACGGATATAATTACCTTTGCCCACTAAATATATTCAATATGTCAGCGTGCGAATTCAATGTTCCTTTTACAGGTGACGCCTCGGTAGTGTACAATAAAGCCAAATCCGTGATTGAAAGTCAGGGTGGTGCTTTTGAAGGCAATACAGAAAGCGGCACATTTGATGTAACCGTTTTTGGCAACCGTATTGCCGGAAATTATTCTGTGGTTGGGCAGCAACTACAACTGGTGATTCATACCAAACCTTTCATGATTCCCTGCAGCATGATTGAAAGTGTTTTAGTGAAACAACTTTCCTGACGGCAGCTTATACACATTTGATAATTTAATATTCAAATTAATTTAGGTGCGTAACCTGTTTTAGGTGATGTATTGATTAAAATTTGAAGGGCATATGAACCGTTGCGTTCCATTATTATCCACTTACATACGGTAAAATCGTCTTTGGTACGGGGTTTGCAAGTAGAGTGTGTTTAATTCAATGCACGTATTCTACACATGAAAAACCCGATTCGCACTATGGTGCTCATGATGTGTATCTTCATGGCATCTGCTAACGCTCAGGCACAAACGCACACACCGCGTTATATTTCTATGGCACCCTCCACATTAGGATATTATGAATACCTTCCGGAGCAATACAACAACGGTTCCGGAACGTATCCGTTGATTATTTTCTTTTGTGGTATTGGGGAACTGGGTGATGGTAGCCCGGCTCAACTACCGAGGGTGCTGGCCAACGGCACTCCTAAACAAATTCAGCAAGGTATATTTCCGCGTTCCTTTACAGTACAAAACCAAACCTACCGGTTTATTGTGTTAACACCACAGTTTACAGGGTATCCTTCTGTGCAGGATATTGACGCCATTATTGAATACGCTAAACAATCGTACCGCGTAGATGTGAATCGCGTGTACCTTACCGGACTGAGTTGGGGTGGTGGCATGGTGTGGAGTTACCTGAGCGGTGGCGTGGCATACGCCGGTAAAATTGCAGCCGCCCTGCCGGTGTGTGGATCAGCCGACATTGCCTCATGGGGAGGCGGTAACACCGTAGCCCTGGCCGATGTGCCTGTATGGGCAACCCACAACAGCGGAGATAATGTAGTACCGTTAAGCACCACTGTAAATAATGTAAGTAGTATCAATAACGCCCCTGAACCGCCAGACGTTGCAGCCAAACAAACGATTTTTAATGCCAACGGACATGATGCCTGGTCGCGCACCTACGATATCCAGTATCGTGAAAACGGATTGAATGCTTACGAATGGATGTTGCAATACCGCCGAAATCTCGCCGGTCCGGTACCGGTGGGTGGCTTAACCTTTGACGCATTTTTTACATCTCCTTACATGCAGCTACAGTGGAGCACCGCTTCAGAAATCAATAACGCCGGCTTTGTGGTTGAACGAAGTTTGAATGGTGTACAGTTCGACTCCATTGCGTATATGCCCTCACGAAGTGTGTCGGGTGGTGGTGCAAGCTATGCATTCAGAGACTACTTTACTCCACCATCATCGGGCGTGTATTACAGACTCAAACAAAAAGACCTCAATGGGGTTAATATTTCGTACAGCCCTATCCGTTATATTCCTCCGGTACAGGATGGTTCCCGAATCGAAATTTTCCCGAACCCGGTTACCCACGATGCCCTGAACCTGAGGCTGCCCGAAGCAGCAACCGGTAGCATCAGGCTGCAACTGATAGCGGGTAGCGGACAATTGCTGATGAACAAAACCATAGAAAATACACAAGGCAGTCGATTGTTCTCCGTACCACTCCCTACGGAAGTACAAAGAGGAATCTACACACTGCGTATATTTTTCAACGGTAGTTCAGAAGTACACAGCATCCGTGTGTTATAATAAAACCGTATGTAGACTGTTTACTGGACAGTTCACGTACCTTTTGACGCCTCCGAAAGTGGCATATAATCGTTTTTACACAATTTGGCCAGCGTAACCACCAACCCTTGAATGTATTGAAACTGATCGGTAATGGATTTTACAGCTATCAACTCATTTTTGAGTGGGGTTTCCAACATGCCGTTTCTGATTTCTTCTTTTCGGGCCTGAACCATCCGTTGTATTACGTCATGGTTCATAGAAATGGTAGCAAAAGAAACCGGTTGTACTTCCTCCCTGCGGATACATTGTATTGCCGCATCGAAATGGGCAAGGGTATGCACCATCACGGGATGCACATCGGGCAATGGAATGGGTTGTGCCTGTTGCTTCTTCAGATACAACAACGTGGTGATGTGTGAAGTAATTGAATAGTTGAGTACTACAAAGCGATGGACAAACTCAATGCCCGTTTGGTATTGCTTAGGCTCGCTCAACATTCGGGTAAATGTATCCGATACATTAGCAAGTGCAATCAATAACAGGCGGCGATTTTTACGCAGGGCCTGTTCATCGAATGTGCCACTGAACCCGGCAGTGACTGTGTCATAATAATTTCTGCTGCGAATCAGCAAGGTTTCCATAAACGAACGAATATTCTTCTGTTCCCATGACGGTAGCACCCATATACTAAACACAGCGGCAATAGATGACCCGATAACGGTATCGAATAAACGATCTCTTAGTACGGTTTCCGTACTACCCGGATAAATAAAACTAAATAAAATCATCAGCTCCGGAGTAAGCATGATGACTGCCAAGAAATAATTGGTTTTAATAAATACAAAACTGCCGAGCATCAACAAGATCATCAGGATCCATAACACCTGCTGATGTTGTATAAAATACAATATCCCCACACCTATTCCTAACCCAATCAATGTACCTACCAACCGGTCGCGGTTGCGCTTTTTCGTCAAGCTATAAGCCGGCTTCATAATCACCAGGATGGTAAGCAAAATCCAGTTTCCGTGACCGAGGTTAAATCCTTCTGCAATTATATAACCGATCAACAAGGCCAGTGATACACGCACCGCATGGCGAAATATCCCGGATTGAAAGTTCAGGTTATTGATGAAGATAGAAGGCTGAATGCTTTTGTGTACCGGCTGGTATTCTGCCTCAGGATTCAATACGGATGCAGTGCGAATTTTTTTATCATACGTAGTTTGAAAATGCATGGCTTTTGTCTTCCGCCTTAAATCTTCCACATTCTCCAAAATACGGCCGATACTCACCAGCAAATCAATGGTTTCATGGTCTGTGGCCCCGGCCCGCAATTGGTCAAATTTTATTCGCGCACTGGATATGGCGGGCATCAGTGCATTGCCGGGGAATGAACGCTGGCCGGTTTTGATGGCAATACCAATCTCTACCCATTCGTCGGATAAATGACGGATGATTTCATGGATGTTTGATAATAACGGAGCCATAGCCGGCAGGCGATGCATCTTTTCATAATCGTGATAGGTTGTCATAACCGATTCCAGCATATCTGCAGCATCGAGATACATTTTAACGAGTACCCGTGCTGTGTGGTTAGAATCTTTCAGTGCGGCGCGGGTTTTAAAAATCAATTCACTGAGTAACTGTTGTTCTTCTTCTATGCGTACCTGTTGTTGCAGTAATTTCTGATAGGTAGCCGGAATGTTAGCCTGAGTTTCATAAAATTGTCCACGCGTGCGTAGATAGGCCGCCAGGTGCAACACAAAATCGCCCAATACCTGTTGAATAATTTTATACGGACGAATACGATACAGCAGTGTACTGTACAGCATATACCACGCACCACCAGCGCCAATCATCAGGGCGTGTTGTTCTACACTACCCTGTGCAATACGGGTATCGAGATTAATAATGAGTATAAGCAAGGTAGCCACACCAATACTCTGTGCGCGCATACCGTACACCGTTAGCATGGAGAAAAAGAAACCGGAGGCCACAATCAGGAAACCCAATGCAACCGGACTAAAAGAAAGATATCCCGCCAGCAACACATTCAGCATCATCAGTAGAATACAGGCCAACATTTCGTTGAAACGATATTTCAATGGGCCCGGAATGTCGGTTATGCTAACGCACAATGCACCGGCAGACATCACAATACCCAATGGTAAATTTCCTGAATACGACAGGGCAAAGGAAGGCAACACAATTCCGATGGTAGCACGTATGCCTTCATAAAAATAACGGCCGCTCAAAAAACTTTTATATGTGTTGATTTGATCCATGCCTTCGTAATAATACGTACCGGCAAAATTAGGCAATGAAATCCGGGAGTATGGAACAATCCTTTGTTTACCCAAACGCATCTGTTTGCTGAAGAATAATTTCATTAAAAAAGTAGGTAATTAGACGTTCACCTATTATTTTCGTATCCTCAACCACTGAACCACAAACTGCTAACCATGAAAATTTTTGTAGCCGGGTTACCTTACGACCTTGACGATGCTGAACTGACTGAGATCTCCGAAAAATTTGGAGAAATTGCTTCCGCTAAAGTAGCTATTGATAAAGAAACCGGCAAGAGTAAAGGTTTTGCATTCGTTGATATGCCCAATCGTGAAGAAGCATTGGAAGCCATTGAAAGCCTGAATGACATTTCATTGGGTAAGAAACCCCTGGTTGTAAAAGAAGCCGAAGAACGCCCGTCATCAGGACGCCCTCCGGCCAATCGTTCATTTAATAATCGTCCGCAAGGTGGATCAGGGTATCAGGGCAACCGCAACAACACCCGATTCAGACCGTAAGCAATGCATCAAGCGAAACGGTGTGCATCATGAATGGATAACCACCTTTTCAATAACATCACCTGCGCGGATATCATCTATTACATCGAACCCCTCCGTTACTTTTCCAAAACATGTATGCACGCCATCAAGATGTTGTGTATTAGAGCGGTTGTGGCAAATAAAGAATTGAGACCCTCCGGTATCTTTGCCACGGTGTGCCATTGAAAAAACACCTTTATCGTGGTATTGATTGCCCCCACCCGTTTCACAGGGAATACTATATCCCGGACCGCCCGCACCGGTGCCGTCAGGACATCCACCCTGAATCACAAAATTCGGAATCACCCGGTGAAAGGTTAGTCCGTTATAATATCCAGATTGGGCAAGTTTAACAAAATTAGCGACTGTTTTAGGGGCGTCGTTATCGTATAGTTCAAATGTCATCACGCCTTTGGGCGTGTGTAGTTCACCGGTAGTAGTGCTCATGTATGGTGCTGTTATACTGTTTTAAATTGTTCTATGGTTTCTCGGATGAGGTCCGCATCTGCCTGGCGTTTATCCAGACGCTTTTCTTTTTCTTTCTTCAGGTTGAGGTGCAATACATCCACACAGGCATTGGCTGCTGATTCAAAATGGGCGGTGACCCGTTTTACAAACATGTCGTTGCCCGGAACTTCGAGCACAATTTCGCAACATTTGTTTTCATCTGATTTATCCTGGGTAAACGATAACCTAACGTTTGCACGGATGATGTTGTCACTCTTTAACTGACTCACTTTTTCTTTGATAAAAGCTTCCAGACTCTCGCCGGCCTGAAAACCGAGTGATTGAATGATTACGTCCATAGTTTTAATAGTTTAGTGTTACAATATGTTTCAAATTTCGATAAAAAAATGCGGAAAGAAATGCTAAAATCAATGACATGCATCAACCATTTTACTGATGCTTGCAACCATTTCCGCACCATAATAAACGCTTCGATATGCAGGAATATTGTTATGAAATGGGGGAATGTGCGTAGGTTAATTCCGGCTTACCGGCCAGGCTGCGCAACTCCCAAACCAGCTTTAAAACACAGAAAACACTAATGATCCAAACTGAAGCAAACCCGGAGGCATGCCCGTCATTGAACCAAAAAGCCGATCCTACTGAGCCGATAATCACCGCCACGTGCATCAGAATTTGCCGGCTGTCGAATACTATGGGATACTCCTTCACCGACGAAATCAGATAATATCCGTTCTGAATAAAATATTTCACTAGTATGGTTGCCTGGGAAACAAACATGAGTATCACTGCCAGGTTAAACAAATTGTTCTTTAGTAGGACCGTCCTGAACACATGTCCTTTATCCTCCCCTGCGTTGGAAATAAACCCAATGAAAACGATGATAAAAATGGAATAAAATAAAAAAATGAATATGCGTCCGAGAAAATACCGTATCCCCTCCCACCCGTTGATATGCAATGGACGATGATTCTTCGCCTGGTTTGGAGTGAGCCCCTGACTAAACAACACACGAAACGTGTTGAACACGGCTACAATCAGGGTTTCCACCCAAAACAACCAAAACATCTCAAAAGGCGACCATTGGAAAAATGCAACACCTGCAATGGGTAACAAGTTAAAAAGAAGAATAAAATAAAACGACAGCGTTCTGTTCATACTTGAAGGCTAACACAGATAAATTGATTGAGCCGTAAGATATAACAGTGCCATTGACTCAACAATAGTGTTCAGTAGTAAAATGGTTGTATCAGTCTTTCCAGTACACTTTACCGTTATCACCCGATAATCCTATTGTTTTTCCCTCCGGGGTTTCGTGTTCAACGCACGTCATGTTTTCACCTTTTCCACGGTAAATGAACACCAGGCGTTTGGGTGGATACACAGTGAAAGGTTCGCGCCATACAGAGGGAGCACTGATTTCCGTAGTGTGTATGTACACCCCATACTTTTTATTTTTAACCAACACATGAAAAGGAATGCCTGCCTCTTTTCCAAAAACGGCATACACACTATCATATGCACAGGGCACCAACATTTGTCCGTCTTCCTCGATAATCCCCCAGCGTTGGTGCTGTTGCACAACGTAAATGGCTTTTCCTCTTCGGGCAAAATAATGCACTCCCGGATTGGCTATGCCAAGATGTTCATACACTGCAGGCAATACGGTTGAATCTGCGAAATTCTTTATTCCAAATTTCATTTTCCCGATAGGGTCTTTATTGCCGAAAACAAATTCAAACCTGTTTTGCCCACGGTTACGTAACACCTCAATAGAATCGTACATAAACGCCTGATCCGTTAAACCCGATATCAACGCCTGTTTCTTCTGCACTTTAAACACTACCGCATTTTGATATTGATAGGTTGTGTCATGTCTGACAAAGGTGGGCTGTTGCTCTCCATAATGCTCCTGCAGTTGAACGTTGTAACTTCCTGCCGGCAATGGCACATACATTTTGTATGAAATATTTTCCCGTGCCCGGCTCTTCGTGAATGAATAATGGGCAAATAGTGAATCGTTCTCCCATTTATATCGTACGCGGCGAAATGTAGGGGATTGATTTCGAAAAGGTTCATCCGGTTCAGGAACAGTTAGTGTATGATCCATATCCGTGATGGAATACTCCCGTACTTCTATTCCTGAATGCTGCTTTTCTTTCTCCTTTTCTTCGGGTTGGGTATATACCTCATCGAGTTGCATGTTGGCATTATTGAGGAGATAATGTACTTCCTGCTTAAAACCACTTCGGTTACTCAGATAAATAGTAAAACCTGCGGGATCTTTGTAGATGCGATAATTGATCCGGTCATATCCCTGATGCAACATGCGGGATGCGGAAGGATTTTTTGAATGATAAAAATAACAGCCTTTTTCTCCATCAGCTGTTTTCACATGAATAAGTGCCACTACAGAGGGGACATGTGAAGGCACATCCGGTGGCAGCAACTGAATCACCTGAGCATCTTCTGCCTGCAAATAATCCGGCAAAATTCTTTTCCCGTGGAGCGTGAAAAAATCCCGTTCTTTATTTCCTTTATAGGCTTTAATTAACACCCCTTGTTGTACATAGATATCATTATACACCGGTGGTACAATTTCTTTATCGTATACTAAACCCATCTTGCCATTTTTCTTCACCTTATAAAATCCATTCGGTAAACGGGAAAGTTCTTCAGAGCTCCATATTATTTCATCGTAAACAGGTTTGAGGATGATTTTACCCTGTTGATCTGACACACCCCAACGCTCTTTCACACGATACGGTACATGAACACGTTGAGCCATGACGCAGTTACCGGCGAATGAAACCCCCATCACACATAGAAAGATGAAAATACCGGATGTACGTAAGCAGGATGTAAGCACTTGAATTATTTGAGGTGTGAAAACTTCAGGCACTCCAACCCTTGCCCGTTTGAATGTGGATGTGTCGAAGACGTTATTTAATCATGTTGAAGATTCTTTTCCAGCGTGGACCACCTTCCCAGCTAAACCATATCATAGAGGCTTTACCTACTATATGGTCTTCTGGAACAAAACCCCAATAGCGGCTATCGAGTGAATTATGTCGGTTATCTCCCATCAGGAAATAATAATCCATTTTAAAAGTGTAGGTTGTTTCAGGTTTACCGTTTATAAATACCTGACCGTCTTTCACTTCAAGGGTATTGCCTTCGTACACACGGATACATCTTTCATAACGTATGAGGTTATCCGCAGTCAGGGAGATGGTATTATTTTTTGCAGGAATCCACAATGGTCCGTATTGATCGGCTCCCCAATGTGCCGTAGTATCGAAATACGGGAACAATTCACCGGAATGGAAAATAGGGTCATTATATTGGGCAACGTATGGACTGAGCTTAAAATGTGCGGGTAGGCTCACGGATTTCTTTTCCGCATTGGTAACGTTTACCAGATACACTCCGTTATCAATTTGTGTGATATCTCCCTGCTCCGGACGCAACTGTAATCCGTATGATTCGAGCATATCTTCCGAGAGGTAAGTATCCGGAGGCACCATCAGTTTGTAAAAATGTTCAACCTGCGGATGTTCAGGTTGTGCCTTGCCGTTAGTATACACAATCCCGTCTTTGATTAATAGGGTATCTCCTGCAATGGCCACACAACGCTTGATAAAATTTTCACGTTTATCGACAGGGCGTGTAATGATGATATCGTCAAACCGGCGCCAAACTTCTTCCCTGCCCATCTCGCGCACAGCCTGATAATACGTTTTGCGGCTGCCGTAATTCATCTCATCATTGATCAGCGTATCGTTCACCGGAAAGTTGAACACGACCACATCATCCCGCTTCACAGGAGAAGCAAACCAACGGGTATAGGGTATTTTTATAATCTCACTGTACGACTTAGAACCCGTAACCGGCATGGTGTGGTGCACAAAAGGCATGGCAACGGGTGTGTTTGGAATACGCGGGCCGTAACTGAACTTACTAACAAACAAAAAATCGTTTACCAGTAATGTTTTTTCCATGGAGGGGGTTGGAATGGTGTAGGCTTCAAAAACAAAGGTGCGTATCAGCGTTGCTGCAACAATGGCAAATACGGCTGCGTCTACCCATTCCCGTATGCCAGATTTCTTATAATTCTTCACCACAGCCACCCCGGCATATCTTTCCTGATTGGAAAAACCCAGATAGGGCAGGTACGCAAACGGAGCAAAAACAGTTAAGGCGTGATGGCCTACCCCAAAGCGCCCGAAGTGCTCTACGAATTTAATTAGTATCCAAATGGTGATGAACTGGCCGGCCACCGGTATGAATTGCAGAAAAAACCACACTTTTTTCAATTCCATTTTTTGGACCATGCACCACGTATTGTACACGGGAATCAGTGCTTTCCAAGGTGTAATTCCGGCTTTGCGGAACATGCCATACAGCCCGATGTGGATGGCCACTATCAGCAATACATAAACGATCCAGATAAACGACATACTCATCAAATTAAAAAGTGGTCAAATGTAACACACATTTACTTCGCTGCCCTTCCGCCTGTACATTTCTACCTAAAAAAATTGCTAAAAATCAGGATTTGCCGGGCATTACATAGAGGTCAATATCATTTTTAGTAATCGACTTTCCCGAGAAAATGATGAGTCTTTCCACCACATTTCTCAGTTCCCGAATATTCCCGCTCCAGTTATAGGCCTGTAAAGCCGTCAGTGCTTCCGGTTCAATATCTTTAACAGGCTGGCCATATTCTGAAGCAATCAGCTCCAGAAAATGATGTACGAGGTGTGGAATATCCGACTTGCGCTCATTCAATGAAGGCACGTGTATGATGATAACACTCAAGCGGTGATACAAATCAAGCCTGAAGTTTTTGGCTTCAACTTCTTTCAGTAAATCTTTATTGGTTGCTGCAATAACGCGTACATCTACATTAATGTCTTTATCGGCACCCACACGTGTAATTTTCCCTTCCTGTAATGCACGCAATACTTTCGCCTGTGCGTTTAAACTCATATCGCCGATTTCATCCAGAAAGAGTGTACCACCATTGGCTTGTTCAAACTTACCGATACGTTGTTTTATGGCAGAGGTAAATGAGCCTTTTTCGTGTCCGAACAATTCGCTTTCAATTAGCTCACCGGGTATGGCTGCACAGTTTACTTCAACGATTGGCCCCGAACTGCGGGCACTTTTCTCATGAATCCAGCGCGCCACCAATTCCTTACCTACACCATTTTCACCGGTAACGAGTACACGTGCATCGGTGGGGGCTACTTTATCGATAGATTCTCTGATTTTTTTCAGTGCATCGCTCTCTCCTACCATTTCCTGCACACGCGATACTTTTCTTTTGAGCACCTTGGTTTGCTGAACCAACTCCTGCTTATCGGTGGCATTGCGCATCGTAATCAGCAGGCGGTTCAAATCCGGTGGTTTGGAGATATAATCAAAGGCACCTTTTTTAACCGCTTCCACCGCCGTATCAATATTCCCATGTCCGCTGATCATGATGATGGGCGTATCAGGATTCACGGTACGTGCTTTCTCTAGGAACTCGATACCATCCATGCGGGGCATTTTGATATCACACAATACCACATCATAATTTTTTTCGGAAAACTTTTTTAATCCTTCATCACCGTCAGAGGCTTCATCAATCTGATATCCTTCAAAACTCAAAATTTCAGTTAGGGTTCGGCGAATGACTTTTTCATCGTCTATTATCAACACATTGGGCATAGCATGAGGTTTGGTCTGCTTCAAAGCTAATGCATTTGAGGCTAAGGATTGGATTCGGGAACAGATTCCTTTTCTTTCCGCATTTGTATTATGTCATCCGGAATTTTACTTCCGCCTCTCGGGAAAATGCTGGCCAGCAACAAGAGGAACGGAAGAATGGCTACACAGTAGATGCCCACTTTTTTTGTAACCTCACCTTCGAACAATGAACTGGTAAAAATTACGTAGGTGCGGATGCTATAAGCAACTAGGAATGAAGCTAAAAAGAGGTTGGCGCGCTTTGCCCACACTTTGGGCACTAATATGAAAACAGTAATCAATACCGTTAAGGGCAAAATAATATTTCCGGCCTTGCCATAAAAGGTGCCGTTGGGAAAACGTTGCACCCTGAATCCGGTAAAGGTTTCATTTATACTGTTGATGTGCACCCAGGGCAGAAAGCAACCGATGATCAATACAATGCCTGAAATCAGGCCCACATAATGTAAATATTGATTCAACCGAAGCATCTGATAAAAAAAATGCCCGATTGTTTACGGGCGATTTGGAGGTCCCTAGCGGATTCGAACCGCTGTAGAAGCTTTTGCAGAGCTGTGCCTAGCCACTCGGCCAAAGGACCAATTTAAGAGTTGCAAAATAAGGTTATTTTAGCGATAAAATAAAATCAATTCACCCATACATATTTAAATATTTACACAGATGAAACCTATCGCCCCTTCAGAACTGATTATTAACGACCGTGGAGCCATATACCATATTGATTGCCGGCCCGAAGAAATTGCCTCTACCATTATTACAGTAGGAGACCCGGACCGTGTGAAAGAGGTGAGCAAACATTTTGATTCTATTGAGTACAGGAATCAACACCGTGAATTCATTTCGCATACCGGTTACGTTGGAAAGAAAAGAATAACAGTTATCAGCACCGGAATTGGTCCCGACAATATTGATATTGTTTTAAACGAACTGGATGCATTAGCCAACATCAACCTCGAAACCCGAACAGAAAATGCCACATTGAAATCGCTTCAAATTATTCGTATGGGAACATGTGGATCATTGCAGGGCCAATATCCCGTAGATTCATTTGTAGCCGGTACCCATGGTTTGGGATTGGATAACCTCATGAATTTTTACCACCTGAATACTCAAACTGAAGAGCAGCAACTCCTTCAGGCTTTTATCACCCATACTCAAATTGAAGGCATCACACACCCTTACATCAGCAGTGCCGGCATGGGTTTACTAAAACATTTTGTGGATGGATTCCATCAGGGAATCACCGTCACCTGTCCGGGTTTTTACGGACCACAGGGGCGCGTGTTGCGTATGGGCCTCAAACATCCTGGCCTGATTGATCAACTGACCACGTTCAGTTACGGACAACACCATATCTCTAATTTTGAAATGGAAACTTCTGCATTGTATGGTATGAGTAAAGTGTTGGGACATTCGTGTGTTTCTCTGAATGCCATCGTGGCCAACCGTATTACGAAAACATTCAGCAAGGATGGTGGGGCTGCGGTTGAAAACCTGATTCAAAAAGGGTTGGAAATCATTGAAAACATATAACATGGAAGTGACCTTTCACAAATACCAGGGAACGGGCAACGATTTTATTATTCTGGATAATCGAAACGGACGGTATAACGAACTGCATCAGTCACAAATTTCGTTTATGTGTAACCGTAAGTTCGGGATTGGTGCAGACGGATTGATGTTGTTCAACCAGGCTGCCCCGGCCGATTTCCACATGGTGTATTATAATGCCGACGGACGTGTCGGAAGTATGTGTGGCAACGGAGGAAGGTGTATGATACAATTTGCCGCCCGTTTATACCCGGGTAAAAAGTCGTTTCATTTTGAAGCACCGGATGGCCTGCATCAAGGCAGCATACAGGAAGATGGTACGGTATGTATAGATATGAAACCCGTTTCCGGAGTTGAATATGCAGAACAATATACGGTGCTGAACACCGGTTCACCCCATTATATTCAGGCCGTAAAAGATGTGGCCGCTGCGGATGTGTTTCAAACCGGGCGTGCGCTTCAGCAATCGGAGGCTTTTCGAAATCAGGGCATCAATGTAAATTTTGTGCAACGCCTGGGCGATCACAGCATATCTGTCCGTACCTATGAACGGGGGGTGGAAGATGAAACCCTCAGTTGCGGAACGGGTGTAACGGCTGCGGCACTAACCTTACCCGGATTAGCTTTGGGTGTTCATGAAATAGAGGTAGAAACGCCGGGAGGAAATCTAAAGGTTCGGTTTATCAAAGAAAATGATCAAAATTTTTCATCCATTTTTTTATGCGGACCGGCAACATTTGTATTTTCGGGTCAAATCAACCTGCAAACAGATAACCTATGATTCAATACTTTCAGATACAGGATCACAGAACTGTAGCGGTACAATCACCGGATCCCGGCACTTGGGTGAATGTGCTTCCCCCGCTGCGTCAGGAAGAATTCACCGAGTTGAGTAGAGGATTGCAAATCCCCATTGATTTCTTAAAAGATTCGCTGGATATTGATGAAAGAAGCCGGTATGAGCAGGACGATGATGTAAAACTCATCGTGATAAAAACACCCACTGAAAACAATTCTTTCAACGACAGCGATGCATTTTACATAACCATTCCTATATGTATCATCATCACCGGAACTCACCTGGTAACGGTAAACTCATTCGAAAATGAGGCCATCAAAAAATTTCTGAACACATTCCAAAACCGTCGTGCCGATAAGCCGAATATGATGGTTTTAAAAATATTTGAAAAGATCATCACCAACTTTCAGGAATACCTGAAGGAAATTAACCAACGCAGGAATTCGCTCGAACAGAAGTTATATGCTGCCAACCGAAATGAAGAATTGTTTCAACTGATGCGCATTCAGAAGAGCCTGGTATATTTTGTTACGGCCCTGCGCAGCAACGAGTTGCTGATGATGAAAATGGCGAGAACAGAATTCCTCCGCCTCACCGAAGATGAAAAAGATTTTCTCGACGATTTAATCATTGAAACTTCACAGGCATTAGAAACGGCCAATACCTACACCACCATCCTGGTAAGCACGATGGATGCATTTGCGAGTATCATCAGCAACAACCAGAATGAAGTGCTGAGGAGATTGAGTATGTTGACGATATTCCTCAGTGTACCCATATTAATTGCCAGTATTTATGGGATGAACGTACCATTGCCTTATCAGCAATCTCCTTACGCGTTTTGGATTCCGGTAGTTATTTCTTCCCTGATTCTGATCATTACGATTTACAACTTTTATAAACGTACCAAGCGATGAACCGGTTCAACGTTAGGGTGTATGGCATCCTGCTGAACAACCTGAAACAGGTATTGATATCCGATGAATGGATCCGGGGGATGTATATATCAAAATTTTGTGGCGGTGGTTTGGAATTTGGTGAAGGTACCAGAGATTGCCTTGTTCGAGAGTTTATGGAAGAAATGCGTTTACGCGTTTCCGTAGAAGAACATATATACACAACTGATTATTATCAACCCAGTGCTTTTAACCCCGAGCAACAAATCATCTCTATTTACTACCGGGTACGCGCACTCGAAGACATACAAGTACCGATGCAGCAAATACCGTTCACTTTCAATGCCGACCAGTTGAAACAATACGAATTAACCGGAGAAACCGAAAGTTTTCGTTGGGTTGAATGGGACCATTTTTCTGAAGAGCGTGTTACCTTACCGATCGACAAAAAAGTAGCCCGTATTATAAAGGAACGATATTAAAAATTCTATCAGCCATAAGCCGGATTCTGTTATTCCGATGTAATCGGAACGGCTATCATTTATCTGGATCAACCGTTACCGGCTGATTCAATCTGCCTACCCTCCTGCGCATCCCGAAGGAAATTGAGCGGGCCGCTCTTTACTGTTTAGTACGCCGGTTTACATGGCATTTCAGCACACAAGGTTTACCCGTAATACATGTTACCATACATTACCGTGAGCTCTTACCTCACGTTTTCACCCTCATCAGCCGAAGGCTGACAGTTATTTTCTGTGGCACTGTCTCTTGTCTGTATAGACCGCCGGTCGTTAACCGGTGTGTTGCCCTATGCTGTCCGGACTTTCCTCCCTTTCGTTTCCGAAAAAGCGATAGCCGGCTGATAGAGCTGCAAAGGTACGATGAAGTTGGAAATATGGATTGAGCTTCTTGATTACCGGGTGTGGAAGGGAATCTAAATTGAAAGAAACACTTCTTTGATTGACCTACACAAAAAACACCTCGGTGGCTCCATATCCATACAACGGATGATAGGCATCCGTAAATGACCGCACTTCCCTCTTAAGTTTTAATGCTTCATGCAATGTTTGTTTCAGTACACCCTCGCCCACTCCATGAATAAAAATCATCGATTTTAAATGATGGCCCACGGCAATATCATACCAGGTTTCAAAAGCCCGCATTTGCACATCCAGCATTTCTGCGGCACGCATACCATTATATTGGTCGGTGAGCTTTTCAATGTGTAAATCAACTACCGAACGCGCAGGTGGTAAATGTTTCTTTCCTTCCTTCACATCGTACACCTTAAACCCGGCCTTATGAAGTTTCGACATATCCATAGAAGGCTCCTCCTGTTTTTGGGGATAAACATCAAATAAAGTATACGCAAAACTGGCTTCCTGCTTTCCCAATGTATCCTGTATGCGTTTAAACAATTGCTTACCACCCGGTTTCAATGCCACTTCATGATAGGGGGCTCTTCGTTTATCCTTTTCCGATAGTGAAAATTCAATATTGAACTTTATACTATCATTTAACTGTTCAAAGGGTATATCGTGTACATAAAATCTGTTACCTGCCCGCAGGGTATTTTCAAGTTCAAACACAGGTTGGCCGTTTACCCGGTAATCATAACGAAAAAGGTAATCTTCCCGGTTGTGGTTGATGAGGTATATTTTCAATTGCTCTACAATATCGTCGTCGAATACATCTTTATCCAACACCGGCAAAAAGCTCAGATACACCCCTGAAACATCCGGGGAAGATGTATGGCTTTTTTCTTTTTTTATCTGATCTACATAAACCGTTTTTGGTGTAGCAACCGGTTTCGGCTTAGTAAACATATCAAAGTAGGGAAAATCCAATTGGTCGGTAAATACAGGAAACCGCACACCTTTATCATTTTCCACCATCATCATCTCCTCATTGATGATGTCTACAATGACGCCCTTTTCTTTGGTGTGTTGAACCACCACCTTATCTCCAATCTCAAATTTCATATAACAAAGGTAACACCTTACACTTTGGAGGCCAGCTTACTGTTTTTGAGTCCGTATAAAAAGTAAATAGCCAACCCCAGTGCCATCCAAACAAAGAACCATTTCCAGCTCACCGCAGGAATTTCTATCATCAGATAGGCACAGGTGAGTACACCCATCACCGGTATGAAGGAGAATTTTTTCAGATAAGTAAATACGGCTGACAGCATCAAAAAGGCAATGTAAATCAAAAACAAAATCTCCTGATAACCTTCGTCGGATATATTCTTAACTGCCAATTCAATCCGATCGCGGGAATAAAATATAAACACGGCCGCCAGCAACGGAATAATCCAACGGCCATTGATATAAGGCAAACGGAACTTACCCGGTTCTTTGGGTAAACGCGGTAACAACAAAACGCCTCCGGAAACCAGAACAAACGCAAACAATGTACCGATGCTGGTTAAATCCGTTACCAGTCCGCCTTCCATGAGCAATGCACCAATGCCCACAATCACACCCGCCACAATGGTGGCAAAGGAAGGGGTTTTATACTTAGGGTGGATGCGCGCGAATTTGCGTGGAAGCAATCCATCCCGGCTCATGCTCATCCAGATACGCGGCTGACCTAACTGAAACACCAATAACACCGAAGTAGTGGCCACCACTGCACTGATGGAAATTATCTTTTCAATCCATGGCGCACGTTCTTCAAATACAAAAGCCAACGGATCATTCACTCCTTTGAACATGCTGTAATTTTCAATTCCGGTGAGCACCAACGCTATCAGTATGTACAGTCCTGTACATATCAGCAACGAATTGATCATGCCTTTAGGCATATCACGTTGAGGATTTTTGCACTCTTCCGCCGTAGTTGAAATGGCATCAAAACCAATATATGCGTAGAATACTGCAGATACACCTTTCAGCACCCCTTCAAACCCATTGGGCATAAACGGGGTCCAGTTATTGGTATCCACAAAAAAAGCTCCGGCAACAATTACAAAAATGATGACCGCCACTTTAAAGATCACCATAAAATTTGCAGAGCGTTTACTTTCCTTTATCCCGATGTATGCAAGCCAGGTAATTAAAGCCACAATGATAAAAGCGGGCAGGTTGATGAAGATTTTAGTGCTCCCAATAACCGGGGCATTTTGATAAGCCTCTACGGCGAATTGGTAACTCTTGGTTTGTTCCGGTGTAAGTATTGCTCCGGAAGATAAACCGGTTGAAGCTTCCAGGTACGCCTGCTTGGCTGTCATCGGATCTACCAATAACCAATCAGGCAGGTGTATGTTGAAAATATGAACCAGCAAATTATTAAAATAACCACTCCAGGATATAGCCACTACAATGTTCCCGATGGCATATTCAAGTATCAATGCCCAACCAATAATCCATGCCACCAACTCGCCAAAAGTTACATACGAATAGGTATAGGCACTACCGGATACGGGTACACGACTTGCAAATTCTGCATAACATAAAGCAGAGAATCCACATGTGATGGCTGTAATGATGAACAAAATGGAAATGCCGGGTCCGCCCTCATACGCTGCTGAACCAATGGTAGAAAAGATACCGGCGCCTACCACTGCTGCAATGCCAAGGAAAGTGAGATCCCGCACCCCCAATACCTTGTTCATCCCTTTGTGTTCCGCATCGTTTTGTTCTGACTCCGCTTTTATAACATCAATACTTTTTCTCCTCAGCAATGGATTAGCCATGTTGGTTTTGGTTTAGTGTTCAAAATAGCAAAAAAACTAATGCTCGCGCATCATCAGAAATTCAGCGAGGTTGCGCAATTCATTTTTTCTTGAAGACACCACTGCAATGGCATCTAAGTGTTCGATGGCCTTTCGGTAGTATTGTTCTTTTAAACCGTTCGCCCATGCATCCGCTCCGGTTCGGCGAAAAATGTCAGTGACCGCCGCAATTTTTTCATCGGGTTGCTCCGGTTGCTCCTTCATCCAGTAGTTCAATGCCTGTTGATCTGCTCCGGTTGCATGTGTTGTGGCATGAATTTGAAGGAATGTTTTTTTGTTGGCAATAATATCACCTCCCCGTTGTTTTCCAAACTTGGCCGGATCGCCAAATACATCGAGATAATCATCCTGTATCTGAAAGGCAATGCCCAGGTTTTTTCCAAAGGCATACAAGTGTTGCTGATTGCCCAATCCAGCACCACCGATAACAGCACCCATCTGCAAACTACCCGCCAACAAAACGGAGGTTTTTAATGCAATCATTTCAGTATACTCATCTATTGCTACCTGCTCCTTTTGCTCAAAATCCATATCCAGTTGTTGCCCTTCACACACTTCCTTTGCTGTTTTGTTGAACAAGGTTAACAGGTTGGGCAGAATTGAACTTCTCACTTTAGTTAATTGCTCATACGCCTGAACCAGTACCACATCCCCGGCCAGCAACGCGGTGGATTCCCCATACGTTTTGTGTACGGTTGCTTTGCCACGCCGCAATGGCGCCTTGTCCATGATGTCGTCGTGAATCAATGTAAAATTGTGGAATAACTCTATGGCCTGTGCTACATGCAATGCATCGGGATGCAATTCATCGAATAATTCATTGCCCATGAACACTAAAACAGGACGAATACGTTTTCCTCCTATCGACAAAATATATTGCGCCGCATTATACAAATGCTCGGGTTGGGCCGGAAACTGCCTGCCGGTAAAATGCTGTTCAAAAAGTTCAGATAATTCCTTAAAGCTGTGCATTCTGAAGGATCCGTTATTGGGTTTTCTTTTTGGTTGCTTTTTTGGTTGCTGCTTTTTTGGAAGGCGTTACAGATTTTCCTCCTGAAGCTTTATCCTGTATCCACTCATAATCCATCTGTCGTTTAGTGAGGTTGGCCGCTACTACTTTTATCTGCACCTTATCGCCCATTCTGAAAACTTTTTTGGTGCGCAGCCCTTCCAGAGAATAGTTTTCGGGGTCGTGCCGGAAATCATCGAAATCACTTAAATGTTGTACACTCACCAACCCCTCACATTTATGCTCAATGGTTTCAACCCAAAATCCAAAATTAGATACACCGCTGATGATGCCTTCGAAAGTTTCCCCAATGAACGGTTGCATGAATTCAACTTGCTTGTATTTATTGGCAGCCCTTTCGGCTTCCATCGCGCCTCTTTCGCGGTCGCTGCAATGCACACACTTCTCCTCCATATCATTATCCAATTTGAGATTCTTATCGAGGCATTGCTGAATAATCCGATGTGCCATGATATCCGGATAACGGCGTATGGGCGAAGTAAAATGACAATAATTTTCAAATCCTAAACCAAAGTGGCCAATGTTTTCAATGGTGTATCTGGCCTTAGCCATGCTGCGGATACCAATCTGCTCTAACACATGTTGTTCCGGTTTGCCATGCACATCAGCCAACAGTTTGTTGAAAGATTCAGCAATGGCCATATCATCTTTCAGGTTGAAATGATAACCGAATTTTTTGGCGAATGCTACAAACATTTTCAACTTTTCTTCATCCGGTGTATCGTGTATACGATATGGAAAAGGTATAGGTTCTTTGTTTACTTTAATCTTTGATACATACTCCGCTACTGTTCTGTTGGCCAGCAACATAAATTCTTCTACCAACTTATGTGCGTCTTTGCTTTCTTTAACCTGAATACCAATTGGCTTGGCATTGTCGTCCAACACAAACCGTATTTCCTGAGAGGAGAAATTGATTGCTCCTTTTTTAAAGCGCTCTGCGCGGAGTTGTTTTGCCAGGTCATTCAACAATAGAATGGCCTTATAGTGTAGCCCTTCTTTTTTCTCAATAGTATCCTGCACTTCTTCGTATGTAAAACGATGGTTGCTGTGGATGATGGTTCTGCCAATCCATTTACTGGTCACTACCGCACGGTTGGTGATTTGAAATATGGCAGAGAAACAAAGTTTATCTTCATTCGGCCGGAGCGAGCACAATTCGTTTGAGATTTTTTCAGGGAGCATTGGCGTAACACGATCGGGGAAGTAAACACTTGTTCCTCTTTGATAGGCCGCTTTATCCAACAACGTACCCGGTTGTACAAAATGGCTCACATCGGTAATGTGCACCCCTATTTCATAATTACCATTGTCGAGATTCCGGATTGAAATGGCATCGTCAAAATCCCGTGCGTCTACCGGGTCAATGGTAAAAGTGAGGATATCCCTGCAATCTTTTCTTTTCCTCAGTTCTTCCCGGGTAATACGATCTTCCAGTGTATTGGCTTCCTGAATAACAGCCTCCTCAAATTCAATCGGAAAACCGGATTCTGTCAGAATGCCTTTCATGGCCAGGTCACTTTCATCTCCGGCTTCAATCACTTTAATAATTTCTCCCTGTGGCTTTCGGTCGTTTTTGTCCCACTTCACAAAGCGGGCCAACACTCGTTGTCCGTGTACCGCATCTTTCATCTGATCGGCACTGATATAAAAATCAGGAATACGGTCGCCATCCGGTATAAAAAATGCTACTTTTCCGTTTACTTCCAATGCACCGGTGAATTCGGTTTGTTTTCGGCTAACAACTTCTACTACCCTGCCTTCCTTTCTTTTGCCATTTCGGGAAGGGATGATTTCAACCCGAACCACATCGCCATGGAACGCCTTTCCAAAATCGTTGGGTTTTACCAGAATATCCTGTTCCTGTCCTTCTACAATCACAAAGCCCATTCCACTTCGACTCACTTCCAATTTACCCTTCATCAAACCGGCTTTATGTGATTTGGAGGAGGGGGTTTTCTTTTTTTTGCTCATACAACTTATAAAAAAATTTATCCGGCAGGACGCCGGTACTCTATGCAAAGTAAGGAAATACAAGCGCTTTTATCACAGAGTTTTTTACCATTTCGTGGAAAAATCGTTGAAACCTGTATTTTTAAGCACAGGACCCTAAGCGATTACATAATGGATATCATACACGCCATGTTATTAGAGGAGCATTCTCGTCGTCAATGCAATGCCATCATCGATTTTGTTGAAAACCATCCGGCTGCATTCAATCATTTATTAAGATATATGTGTGGGGATGATGCCGTTTTATCTCAACGGGCCGCCTGGCCAATGTCTGATATCGGTATCCGAAATACATCGCTGGTGTATGCACATTGGCAAACTTTCCAGGAGGAATGGATCAGGCCGAATCGGCATCCGGCTATCCGAAGAAACATCACCCGTATTCTGGAGCATATTGATATTCCCGAAAATGCCGCAGGTGCAGTAATGCACCATAGTTTTTTGATGCTGGAAGATCCGCAGGAAGCCGTTGCGGTGAAAGCCGGCTGTATCACCATCCTGCAAAAATTTAGTCAACTTTACCCTGAAATTATTCCCGAATTCACTTTGTTGTTGCAATCACTCAACAACACTCCCGCTATCCGGGCACGACAAAAAAGAGCATTGAAAGCATTGAAGAAGCAATCCTAATCAATACACCGACCGCACCCGAATGGTGTCTTTTGATTTCTTTAAAAGAGATACCGCATTTTCGCTGAGGTGTTTATCAATATCCAGCACCACATACCCAATCTGATCATTGGTTTTCAGGTATTGACCTACCACATTGATTTTATGCTTGCTCAATAAACTGTTTACATTCCCCAACACACCGGGCACATTGCGATGGATATGCAAGATGCGGTGCGTATGTTCCTGAGGTGGTAAGGCAAGTGCCGGAATGGTTTTGGAACCGGTAGAAATGCCTTTTTCTAGATAGTTCAGCAATTTGGTACTTACATCTAAGCCAATATTCTCCTGTGCCTCTACCGTACTGCCCCCAATATGGGGTGTGAGCAAAACGTTACTCATGCCTTGCAGGGGAGATTGAAACGGATCTCCATTTTTTTCAGGTTCTTCCGGAAATACATCCAACGCGGCACCTGAAAGACGGCCTGAGGTTAACGCTTGTTTCAACGCCGGAATATCCACCACTTCCCCACGCGCATAGTTGATGAGTACGGCACCTTTTTTCACCCACGACAAGGTAGTTTTATTGATCATCTGCACGGTGGATGGCAATTGTGGAACATGCAGGGTGATGACATCACTCACCGATAATAAATTTTTGAGCGATTTACAATCCGAAGCATTTCCTAATGGTAGTTTGGTTTCAGCATCGTAGAATTTTACCTGCATCCCCAACGCTTCTGCCAATACACTCACCTGCGAGCCAATATTTCCATAGCCGATAATACCGATTGTTTTTCCGCGCAACTCATGACTGCCACCGGCATCTTTTTGCCAGATACCTTCATGTGCTGCTTTGTTCTTATCCATAATCTTTCTCACCAACATCACTGATGCACCAATCACCATCTCCGCCACACTGCGTGTATTGCTGTACGGAGCATTGAACACGGCAACACCTTTGCGCGTGGCCTCCTCCAAATCCACCTGATTGGTACCAATGCAAAAGCATCCTATGGATTGTAAACTGGTGGCAGCTTCCAACACCTTGGGTGTGATGTAGGTTTTACTCCGGATGCCCAGGATGTGTACACCTTTAACCGCCTTGATCAATGCAGCTTCGTCCATTGCATGATGGAGGCTTTCCACCGACTGATATCCCGCATTTTTGAATTGCTGCACAGCTGTTTTACTGATGCTTTCTAAAAATAAAATCCTGATTTTTTCTTTGGGATAACTGGTTTTAGACGATACTGCCGGCATATTCTCTTAATTTTGATCTGATATCCATGATAAAATTAATGTTTTTAATTTCCAATGACGTACTTAAATATATGTAACAGGCTGCAAGGCATAATAATACTTTTTAGTGTTCTCACACTGATGGCCTGCACAGGCGATAAGAATAAAAATGCACAAGACTCCCGCCTGATTGATTTACCGAATTACACCGTGGAGGAAAGCGAAAAAAACTCCTTGCAAAAGCAATGTGCCGACTGGTATGATAGTGTGTTGAACCCTTCCCATTTTAATGGAGGAATACTGGTTGCTAAAAATGGTGTGCCGGTATTTGAAAAGTACCGTGGTGATGTTGCCCTGAAAGACGGTTTACCCATTCATGAAAATACACCGTTTCATATAGCTTCGGTTACAAAAACATTCACAGCCATGGGCATACTTTGGCTTTGGCAAAACAAACAACTGAACATTGATACGGCGCTGAATCAAATCTTTCCGGAGTTGAATTTACCCGGTGTTACGCTTCGCACCCTGCTCAATCACCGCAGTGGTTTACCTAACTATGCGTATTTCATGGAAGATTTGGGCTGGGATAAAAAAAGTGTTCTTACAAACAACGATGTGCTCCAGGCGCTCATCCACCGTAAAAAAGAAATTAAAAACATTGGGCGTGCCGACCGTTACTTCAGTTATTCCAATACCAATTATGCACTGCTGGCACTGGTGTTGGAAAAGGTATCCGGACAATCCTACGCCGAGTTCATGAAAGTTCATTTTTTTGAACCGCTGAACATGAAAAATACTTTTGTGTACCGGATGAACGACAGTTTACACAATGGTTTATCCTATGATTGGAAAGGCCAGGCCATTCCGGTAAACTTTTTAGACGATGTGTATGGCGATAAGAATATTTTCAGCACGCCTCAGGATTTATTACAATGGAGTCGCGGGTTGCGCGAAGGCATTCTCTTTACGAAAGAAACGCTGGAAGCTGCGTTTACCCCTTACAGTCATGAAAAACCCGGAATTAAAAATTATGGATTAGGCTGGAGGATGAATATATATGAAGATGGAACCAAAACCATTTTTCATAATGGATGGTGGCATGGTAACAACGCGGTGTTCATCCACCTGATACAACCCAATGCAACCATCATAGTACTGGGGAATCGTTTTACCAGAAATATTTACAAAGCCTATAAACTGGCTGGCCTCTTCATTCCCAGTTTACGAGATGATACACCCGATCCGGAATACGAAGGGCAAGGGGCGTCTTGATATTTTCAATAAAACATGAAAGTTGTGCTAAGTTGTTATCCGAAAAACAAGTAACATAGCAGAATAGATGTTATGATGCCGGCCAAATCAGCCAGCAACATGGCTCCTACTGTATAGCGTGTATTTTTC